>JALOMZ010000070.1 GCA_025455205.1 Chitinophagaceae bacterium
TGCATTGCAGCATATAGCCTTCCTTTCCCAGTTTGTCCATGGGCTGTGCCAGCAGGCTGAAGCTGATATCTGATTTGGTGCCGGTAGTGGTAATGCGTGTTTCGCGGCCCAGTCCGCTCTTCAGCTGGCTGGCCAGCAATCCCGCCGTGCGGGCAATGGCTTCCTGTTTGGCAGGTACCATGATTACGGGTTGCGCAGGAAGCTGGTATTCGCCCCTTTCCTGTTTGGCATACACAGGCTGTGGAATGATGGCCGGAAGTGGCTGGCCGTAGGCGGCAACACCTGCCAGCAGTAAAAAGGCAAAGCTTGCGGTAAAGGCAAATGGTTTCATGATTTTCTCAGTTGATTTCAGCAACATGAAAGTAAAGGAATCTGAACGGATCACGCCTATGCAGCCGTGACAGTTACTGCTGTGGAGCCTGCGCCTGTTTCTGTTTCTCCTTTTCCTGTTTTTTGAAATAGCCCCGGAAAAGGAAGTTGTGCTTCATGGCCTCCATGTTTTCATTGAAGCGGGCCGCACTCGTGTCTACCCGCGACAGGATGCTGTGCACTTTCTGTACCATCAGGCTGTCGTGCAGGGCCGCGGGTACGGGGCCTTTACCGGTGGCCAGGTCGTTGTCGAGTGTTGTGACCAGTTCAGACAGTTGTGTTGCCAGGGTATCGGCCCGGTTTTCAAGCTGTCGTATGCCTTTCACGGCATCTGCCAGTGACACCGCCATGGCCGTGTCGCGCAGCAGCTGCCCAACCGTGCCCTTGCCTGCTTTTACATCAGCTACAATGGTTTGCAGGTCTGCCACGGTGGCTTGCGCTTTTTCTGTGGCGCGGCGTATGTTGGCCAGCGACTCCAGCACGCTGGCGGGCAGGCTTTCATCATTGAGCAGACGCCACAGGTTGCGGCTGGTGTTGATGTTCTGCACGGTCTTTTTCAGCTCGTTACTTATTTCCAGCAGGTTGTTATTGGTTAGGGCCAGCTTGGCCAGCATGGCTTCGGTGCTGTTGCCTTCCTCCGTGCGCAGCAGGTCATTTTCTACAGCCAATGGTGCGCCGGTGCGGCCAGGGGCGATGTTGATGATCTTATTGCCCATGAGCCCATCAGTGCCCACGCTGGCAATATCATCTTTCCGGATGATGGATTGCATGTCTTCCTCCACCACCATGCGCACTTCAATCAGTGTATCGCTTAAGAATTTTACTTCCTTCACTGTTCCTACCTGGATGCCGGAATACCGCACATTGTTGCCCACCACCAGGCCTTCCACGTTGGAGAACTGTGCCCGGAGTATGTAATTACGGCTGAACAGGTTGGTATCCTTGCCAATCAGGTAGAGGCCGGCAATCAACAGCAGCAGACCTGCCAGCACAAATACGCCCAGTTTAATATTGTTCCATGCCTTCTGCTTCATATGCTGCCATTTACTCAAAGAATTGTTTAACGATATTGTCCTGGCTGCGGCGCAGCTCCTCATAGGTGCCGTTGGCATAGGCTTTGCCATCATACAACAGCACTATCCGGTCTGCCACCAGTTTGATGCAATTCATGTCGTGGGAGATGATTACGGCGGAGGTGTTGTATTTGCGGCCCATTTCCAGCATCAGGTTGCCTATTTCGCGGGCGGTGATGGGATCCAGTCCGGTGGTGGGTTCATCGTACAGGATGATCTCCGGATTCAGGATCAGGGTGCGGGCCAGGGCTATGCGTTTACGCATGCCGCCCGACAGTTCGGCCGGCATCATGTTGATGGTATGGGCCAGCCCCACGTTTTCCAGCACCTCCTGCACCAGGCTTTCCGAATTGCGCTGCTGCCCCGCCAGCCAGTGTCGGCGCATGGGAAACTCCAGGTTCTCCCGCACAGTCATGGAATCGTACAGGGCATTGCTCTGAAACAGGAATCCCACCTTGGCCCGCAGGTGGTCAAGGGCCTCATTGCGCAGGCTGGTGATATCCTGCTCCAGTACCACAATGCTGCCTTTGTCGGGTTGAAGCAGGCCAATCACGCATTTGATGAACACGGATTTGCCGGAGCCCGATTTGCCCAGGATGACCACATTCTCCCCCTTGTACAACTGGAAATTGAAATCCATGAGCACATGGTTGCTGCCAAATGATTTGTACACATGCGAAGCTTCCAGCACCAGGCTTTGCGGGCTGTTGGCGGCGGGGGCAGGTGTTATGGCAGGCAGTGTATCCATGTTTAGTTATAGCCCAGCAGGTCTGTGATTTGTACGGCCAGCAGGTCCAGGATGAAGATCCATACGGAGCTCACCACCACCGCAGAATTGGCGGCGCGTCCTACACCTTCCGTGCCCCGGCTGGTATGGAACCCTTTGTAGCATCCGATGATGCCCACAGCAAAGCCGAAGAAGAAGGTTTTGAGGATGGCCGGAAGAAACTCCTGAAAGGTGAGGGAGTCCATGGCCTGGCTGATGTACAGCGGGAAGCTGGTGACCGTGTAAATGTTAACGCCAATAAATGATCCGAACAGCATGATGCTGTCGCCAATGAGCACCAGCACGGGCAGCATGAGGGTGGTGGCCAGCACGCGCGTAACCACCAGGTACTTGAACGGATTGGTGCCAGATACTTCCATGGCATCAATCTGTTCTGTCACCTTCATGCTGCCCAGTTCTGCACCTATGGAGCTGCCGATTTTGCCGGCAAAGATGAGGGCAATGATCACCGGACCTATTTCGCGCACCACGGCAATGGCCACCATAGCCGGAATCTGGCTTTCCACGCCATATTCCACCATGCTGGGGCGCAGCTGCATGGTGAGCACCAGGCCCATGATGAAGGAGGTAAGCCCCACCAGCGGCAGGGAGAGATTGCCAATCAGAAAGCACTGCCGTAGCAGTTCAGCCCCCTCGTAGCGTGGGCGGAATACCTGGGCAAAAAACCGCGTGGCGAAGCGCGCTATGCCGCCAAGTTCATCCAGGAAATCGGCCCAGGGCTTGTTGAGGGTCATGCAGTAGCATACAACAGGGAATGTCGGCCTGTTGTATTACTAAGTTAATGCGCACCTCGCGTCCCAAATATGCCATAAATCATGTATCGGATTGATACAGAGGGACATTGCTGAGCGTGCCGCAGACCTGGCATCAAAAGATCCAGCCGGTGCAGGTTGGTTGCCGCCACTGATGGTGTTCCCTGCAGTTGCCGGTTTAGAACACCAGTTTCACATCCAGCTGGTAGCCAAACTGGTTTTCATCCCAAATCCACACCAGTAGGTCTTTTCCCTCTGCTATTTCGTACGATGGCGAGTTTTCCAGGTTGCTGCTTGCTTCGGTCCATGCGTTAGTACCTGTTTTCCGCACAAACACTTTTTTCAATGTGCTGCCCGCATTGAGCAGGCTCTTGTAGTTGGACACTGTGATATTGCAGCCCCAGGGACAAATGAGCGGCAGATTAAAGAGTACGACTTCACCATTGCCGTAGACCGGACCCTGGCGGGCTATTTCCACGGTATCCCTGCCGGCAGCACCCATGGCATCCAGGGCCGTTAACTCAAACCGATAGGAGCCATTCTCCTGCAGGTATACTTGGGTTCTTGATCTGGTGGAATCTTCCAGTTTGAACAGGGAAGGACCACTGATCTTTCTCCATCGGAAACTAATGATGTCATCGTGCCTGTCATACGTTTGGGATCCATCCAGTTCGGCCAGCTCCTCCGGCCAATACACAGTTTGATCCTCGCCCGCATTAGCCACCGGTGGGTGGTTTTTAAGGATGCTGATCATGGCGGTATCCGCCGCTGATTTGCCGGCACTATTGGTAACGGTAAGCACAATGCGGTAGTTGCCTGGTGTGTATTTGCTGAAGTTGGTGAGCGAAGCGGCGGTGTCTGCAATGCGGGCGTTGGCCGGTCCATCAACTATTTGCCAGCGGAAACGCAGCGGCAGGTTGCCGGGGTCATAGGATGCCCTTCCATCCAGGGTGAGCTGGGGGCGGGCCTCACTGGATTCTGCCACGGCATTTACTTCTGCCACCGGGGCTTTGGCTTCTGGCTGAGGCAGCGGCGGAGGTGGATTCTTGAAGCAGCCGGTCAAAAAGCAGGCTGCCATAATAACATAGACAGGGATATGTTTCATGTTGCCATTCTTTCCGTGAAAATTGGAAAAGGGCGCCATTGGTTGGTGGTATAAAGGCGACATTCTGCCAGGATAGCGCAAAGCCTGTGGTTTCGCCTTATGCTGATGGTAATGGAAAAGGCCGGATGATCACCTGTAGGGCAAATGCAGGCCACATGCAACGAAACCACAAAAAGGAAAAAGCCCGCTCCAAATCTGAAGCGGGCTCTGGAACTATGAATATTAATTCAATAATCCAATAATCAATACCTGTAATGCTCAGCCTTGAACGGACCATTCTTGCTGATGCCCAGGCATTCAGCCTGTGCGTCGGTGAGCTCGTCCAGCTGGGCACCCACTTTGGCCAGGTGCAGGCGGGCTACCTTCTCGTCGAGGTGCTTGGGCAGCACGTACACCTTGTTTTCGTAGTTGGCGTGGTTATTCCACAGCTCTATCTGGGCCAGGGTCTGGTTGCTGAAGCTGTTGCTCATTACAAAGCTGGGGTGACCGGTGGCGCAGCCCAGGTTCACCAGGCGGCCTTCGGCCAGCAGGATGATGTCCTTGCCGTCTACATTGTACAGGTCAACCTGGGGCTTGATGGTGTCCTTGGTATGGCCATAGTTTTGATTCAGCCAGGCTACATCAATCTCGATATCGAAGTGACCGATGTTGCACACAATGGTTTTGTCCTTCATCAGCTTGAAGTGTTCGCCGGTGATGAGGTCGCGGCAGCCGGAAGCGGTAACCACAATGTCGGCTTCTTTCACAGCATCCTTCATACGCTTCACTTCAAAACCGTCCATCGCAGCCTGCAGGGCACAAATGGGATCGATTTCGGTAACAATCACCCGGGCACCGGCGCCTCGCAGCGACAGGGCAGAACCCTTACCAACATCGCCATAGCCACCCACAACAGCCACTTTGCCGGCCATCATCACATCGGTAGCGCGACGGATGGCATCCACCAGGCTTTCCTGGCAACCGTATTTGTTGTCGAACTTGCTCTTGGTAACGCTGTCGTTTACGTTGATAGCGGGGATGGGCAGGGTACCCTTGGCCATGCGCTCATACAGGCGGTGTACGCCGGTGGTGGTCTCTTCGCTCAGGCCCTTGATGTGCTGTACCAGTTCGGGGTACTTGTCGAATACCATGTTGGTGAGGTCGCCGCCATCGTCGAGGATCATGTTCAGGGGACGGTCGGCGCCGCCAAAGAACAGGGTCTGCTCAATGCACCAGTCGGCCTCTTCCAGGGTCTGGCCCTTCCAGGCAAACACGCCAATACCGGCAGCGGCAATGGCTGCAGCGGCATGATCCTGGGTGGAGAAGATATTGCAGGAGCTCCACTTCACCTCAGCACCCAGGGCTACCAGGGTTTCAATGAGCACAGCCGTTTGCACGGTCATGTGCAGGCAGCCGGCAATGCGGGCACCTTTGAGGGGCTGGCTGGCGCCATACTCTTCGCGAATGGCCATCAAACCGGGCATTTCGGCCTCGGCCAGGCGGATTTCCTTACGGCCCCATTCGGCCAGGCTAATATCCTTCACCTTGTAGGGAAGGCTGAAGTCAATTTGAGAAGCAAGTGTTGCTGACATAGTTGTTGAATTAGTGGGGCAAAGGTAGTATTGCAGAAGATTTTCCCATACTATTTAACTAAATTGGAGCTTAATCATATTAATTAATATTTTGGCAGAATAAGTAAACTGTTTTTTATGCCGCTTAGCCCCAAAACAGAAAATTCCACTAACCCCGTTCAGCTGGATGCCAAAGACCTGGCCATTCTGCGCCTGTTGCAGCATAATGCCCGCATCACAGTGAAGGAAATTTCAGAACAGATCCACCTGAGCACCACCCCCGTGCACGAGCGGATCAAGCGCCTGGAAGAAAGCGGGATCATCCGGCAATATGTTACCCTGCTGGATGCAGAAAAAGTGCGCAAGGGGCTGAAGGTGATCTGCTACGTGAGCCTCAAACAGCACAGCAAGGAAGCCGGATCAAAATTCATTCGGCGCATCCTTGATATGCCCGAAGTGGTGGAATGCTACAACATAAGCGGCGAGTTCGATTTCATGCTCAAGATTGTGGCAGAGAATATGAACAGCTACTACGATTTTCACGTGAACAGGCTGGGGGAGGTGGAGAATATAGGGAATATACAAAGCGTATTTGTGATGGGGGTGATTAAAGAAACCACGGCGTTGTTGTAGGGAAGTTCCAGAGTTCAAAAGTTCCAAAGTTCAAAAGTTGGGAGTTACGTAAGGCCTGTCCTGTCAGGTCCGCAAGTTCCGGCAGGTCGGGAAATGGAAGGCTGCTGTTAGCGTTCAAGGGTTCCATAGTTCCATAGTTCCATAGTTCCAGTGTTCAAAAGTTGAGGTTTTCGCAGGACCCGTCCTGTCAGGTCCAGAGGTCCTGGCAGGTCGGTAATCTGAAGACGGCTGCTGTGTGTAGCCTGCAGCTGCGCACGACTATGCTGTCGCTTGCAGCAACTTTGAAGAACCTGGTTGATGAAGGTCATCACTGATCATTGGTTCAACATTGCTCATAAAGATCCGCCATATTCCGGCAACGCTGCGCGGGCCGGAGAACATAGATATGGGGTGCGCAGGCTTTTCGAAAAATACCGGCTGTGCGGTATTGACAATGCGGTAGTGTTTTATTTTAATTGTGCAGTGGCTTATGGATCAGTTGTTTGATAGCATTTTTCAATTCACCTAATCCAAAAAACTGTATGAGAGCAAGTCTATTCCTATCGCTGCTCTTTATGACAGCGGGTTTGTATGCACAGCGCAAGCCTGACAAATCTCAAATGCCTGGCCGGCAGCACTTCGTGGAAAACAAGGGCCAATGGCCTTCGGAAGTTTTGTACCTCACCCGTTCGGCGGGTATGGATGCCTGGATCACCCGCCAGGGCGTGGTGTATGATTTTCACCTCACAACTACTTTGCCAGGGAAAGGGGGCAGCCAGCATTTGCCCCAGGAGGCCTTGGGCAACCGGGACAAAACAAAAATGCGCAGGGGCCAGGTGGTTCGGTGGCAGTTTGAAACAGTGAATGAAAAGGCAAGCGCTTCCGGATTGCAGCCAGGCGCAGCCAGGGAAAACTACTTTCGCGGAAGTGATCCTGCCAGATGGGTCCAGGGCGCCCGCACCTTTGAGGAAGTATGGGTGAAGAACCTGTACCCCGGCGTGGATGTGCATTATTTTTTCGACAACGGGCATCTGCGGTATGACTATATAGTGCATCCCGGCGCCAGCCCGGAGGCCATTCGCTGGCAGGTGCTGGGCGCCGATGGACTTGGTAAGGACGCCGGGGGCAATCTGCTGGTGAATACCCGTTTCGGCAGCGTGAAACATGCCCGCTTATATGCCTACCAGGACAGGAACGGGGTACGCCAGCAGGTGCCTTGTGCATTCAGCATTGCAGATGGCCGGGTACAATTTGATGTAGGCGCCTACCAGCCCCAATACGATCTGGTGATTGATCCGCAGGTGTGGGGCACCTTCCTGGGCGGCAGCGGCGATGATGGCATCAATGGGGCCGTGGTGAATGCCGATGGTAACGTGATTGTAACGGGCGCCACCAGTTCTGCCAATTTTCCATCGGTAACGGGTGCCTACGATGGCAGTCCCAACGGCGGGGCTGACCTCTTTGTGGCTGGCATCAGCGCCAACGGCAGCCAGCTGCTCTTTTCCACGTTTGTTGGGGGCAGCGGTGATGAGGGTGGCCTTGGCGTAGCCCTGGATGCTTCTGGCAATATCATTGTGGGCGGAAGCACCAACTCGGCCAACTTTCCTGTTACGGGCGGCGCATTTGATGAAACGGCAAATGGAGGTGCATCAGATGGCGTTATATT
>JALOMZ010000071.1 GCA_025455205.1 Chitinophagaceae bacterium
CATCCAATAGAATTTAAACCACACCAACTATGCTAAAAACTTTAAGGCAGGTCGCCAAAACACTGCTTACCGTTGCTTTCCTCGCCTCTTCCCTCATCGCTTCAACCTGTTCAAGGGTTGTCTGGGTTTCTGCAAATGGTCAGGTTTTTGTAGGCCGCACACAGGATTGGACAGAAAAAGCCAATACCGCATTCCGGATGTATCCCCGCGGAATAAAGCGAACCGGTGCCGTAAAAGACAACCCGCTTAGCTGGACCTCCAAATACGGAAGCCTGGTTCTGTCAATATATGACATAGGTACACACGAAGGCGTAAATGAAAAAGGATTGAGCGCACATGTACTATACCTGGCGGGAGATTGCGATTTTGGCCAACGCGACCCAAATCTCAAGGGAATTGGTGTGTCACAATGGGCGCAGTACTTCCTCGACAATTTCGCATCGGTAGCAGAAGCCGTGGAAGCCCAGCAGTCGTCAACCTTTCAGATTGAACCACTCATATTGCCCAACGGCTTCCCTACCCTGGTGCATATTTCGCTGGAAGATAAATCGGGCAACTCCGCCGTCATTGAGTACATCGGCGGAAAGGCTAAGGTGTATAACGACAAACGTTTTACCGTGATGACCAATGAGCCAACTTACGACAAGCAAATCGAAAACCTGAAGCAGTATCGCAGCTTTGGCGGAGACAAGCCCCTGCCTGGAGAACGCACCCCAATGGACCGCTTTGTACGCGCCGCCTATTATGCAGACAACCTGCCAACGCCTGCAAATAGTGCAGAAGGGGCGGCATATATGTTCAGCGTCATCCGCAATGTATCGGTTCCTTTTGGCAAGCCCGACCCCCTGAAACCAAACGTTTCCAGCACCATCTTCCGAAGTGTGATTGATCTTACCGGTGGCCGGTATTATTTCGAGAGCACCTATGCGCCCAATGTTGTTTGGATCGACTTCAGCAAACTCGACTTCAGCAAAGGCTTGCCCGAAAAAGAATTGCAGGTGGAGAAAGTGATTTTCTCGCTTAATGGCAATGTGTCTGGCAAACTTCAAACAGCCAAACCATTTGTATTCGGCAGGAATAAAGGTTGAAATCAAAAACCTTCCCCCATTGCGGCGTCATGTGTTCCCGTCCCCTCAGGTAGAAATACAGGATCAAAACCACGAATTGGCCTGATATGTCTGTTGATCCCCGGCTGACAAGGGCAAGGAGCGCAGTTGGTCAACATGCCAAATGGGATACGCACATTGAGGTAAAAAAACCGGATCAACAATTCAGGAACGACCTATTGTATAGCTCAAACGATGAATACCAAATACCTTTTCATTTGGTTGTTTTGTATTATGGCCGGCAAAGCCACACAGGCCCAGCAAGTAAGCGACACCACCCATGTTTCGCTTTCTCTGAAAGGATCACACCGCCTTACCCTTGGCCTTGGCCATACCCATCTTTCACAGGGTGAAATTGAAGGCCGTACCGAATGGTTGCCGATTGCTTCATGGACACTGAACTATGATTACTGGCTAAGTAATAAATGGGCCATTGGTTTACAAAACGACCTGATCCTGGAAACCTTCATTGTGAAGCATGATGGCGATAAAGAACTGGAGCGCAAAAATCCCTGGGCCATGGTGCCGGTTGGCATGTACAAGTTTGGCAAACATTGGACCGCCATCGGTGGCGTGGGCGCCGAGTTTTCGGAAGGCCATACCCTGGCCCTTACCAGGCTAGGCTTCGAATATGGCTGGCATTTGCCCAATCATTTCGAAGCGGGCCTTGCTGCGGTGTGGGATAATAAATGGGGTTATTACAATAGCTGGGGATTGGCTTTTACTTTCAGCAAACTATGGCCTAAACACACCCGGCAATTTATCCGATAAAATTGCTCACCAGAACAGCCACTCACACATCTTTCAGTGAATAGAACCAAAAGGCATGCACGGCAAGTACCCGGCGGGGATTTGGCTGCATATATGATTACTGGTCAACCTGCCAATGAACAATAACCAGGTGGCCCATCCGGAGAGGAGGCATTTTCTGATCATAGGAAATAAGGAATTGATCAAAAACACGCTCCAGGGGGTTGCTCATTTCGACGTCACTCAGTGAGCACATTTCCTGATGTTGTTATAATGATCCACACTTGTCAATGAAACCATCCTGTAACCAACAGGGCCCAAGAAAGGCACCAGTACAAGAAGGAAAATAAGAAAGCCTTATTAACGGAACAACGTGTTAGTCTACTAACCCCAGCAAGCCCTTTCATTTGTAGCTTTCGACAGGCTCAGGCTGACAGCTGCCTATCATGTTGAGCTTGTTGAAACACAGACAGGAAGCGGGCTGTAGCCGAATCACTTGTTCCAATAACACAATGCGTTACCGGATCAGCACGGTAGTGCCCTTCTTGGAAATGATGGAACCATCGAGCCCTACGCCTTCCACCATCCACACCAGGGTTTGCGCAGCCTGCAATACACCATTGATGCGCCCATCCCATCCCGGCTTTTCCGAACGCGCTTCGTATAATACCTGCCCCCAGCGGTTGAACACCCTGAAATGCCTGATCTCGGCCACGCCCATGGGCACAGGGCGCAGCCAGTCGTTCAGCCCGTCACCATTGGGTGTGAAGCCCGTGGGCACATGTATATCGGCGCGTTCTACCAGTTGCACCAGCAGGCTGTCTACCGTTACACATCCGCCTTCACTCATCTGCACAATGGTATAATCCTGGTCCGTTGTCCCCTTGAACACAGGCTTGAGTATGTTCGGATCGCTCAACTGTGTGGCAGGCTGCCATTGCACAGATACGCCCACCCTTCGGGCTTCCAATGTCAGTGGCACACCTTTCACAGCAAAGGCCGTGGTGTAGCGCCTGGCCGCCTGCGGACTTTCCACCCGCAGTGTGCGGGTGAGGATTTGCTGTGGCTGCGGGCACTGGTCACTGCTCACCGCAAGGGTGATGGTTACAGGCCCCGGCGAGGTAAATACCTGTACCGCGGGAACCCTTTGATCAGAGATGAACCCCGTACTGTATCGCCAGGCATAGCGAACCGGGGAACCGATATTATCGAGGGTGCGGTTTATCGGCGCAAAGGGCAGGTTGGTGCAGGCAGCCACCGCGTCAAAGGCCGGCACCGGGTTGGGGTATACGGTCACCGGCAGCTCCAGGCTGTCGGCACACACCTCGCTGGAACTGACCACCAGTTTGACCGCATAGGTACCGGCCGCCGCGAAGCTGAAGGCTGGCTGCCGGTCGGTGGAAATACCCGCACCGCCAAAATCCCAATGATATTGCATGGTACCCACCTGGTTGGTGCTCCCATTGGCAAACGAAAACCGGTTACCCACCAGGCATTGCGCAGCGTTATTGGCGCTGAAATCGGCCTTGGGAATGGAGGAAATATTCACCGGCTGGTCGGGGGTGGTGGCGGTACAACCATCCATATCCTTCAACCAGGCGGCATACACGCCGGTTTCGGATACCCGGAAGCGGCGCAGGGTTTCACCCGGTATGGGCTGTCCATTCCGGAACCACCGGATAGAATCGGTGGCGGCCACCTGCAGTATGGCGCTGTCGCTGCTGCCAATGCAATATTGTGCACGGCCCAGCACCTCCAGGCTATTGGCCAGGTTGCTGGCTTTTACCCGAACGGTATCGGTATCCACGCATCCGCCGCCCGGGCTTTTCACCGTAAGCACATAATCGGTGGTTTGGGGGGGAATGGCAATGGGATTTCCTGTTCGCGCATTCGACAGGCCCACCGCAGGACTCCAGCTGTAATCCAGCCCGGCCCTCGGCGAACTGCCAATGCGCACAGGGGCGCCGTTGCACGACAGGGTGTCGCTGCCTGCATCGGCGGTTAAATTGAGGTTGGCCTGCAGGCGCGCCGTAAGGGTCTGCGGACAGCCGTATCCATCATAAGGAACAAGCTGCACGTTCATGGTGGTGCCCGGAGGCGGGGGCGGCCGCAGGGTGATGGACTGACCTGTGCCCAGCTGCCGGCTCATGTCGGCATTGAACCAGGTATATCGCTGAAACCCAAAAGGCGCCGATACCGTTACCTCTTCATCCAGCGGGCAGAAGGATGCACCGGTAAACTCGCCGCTGCAATCGGAATCCACATCAATGTAGGCATATCCAAAATGCCGGCGGAAGGTGCAGTCGCCGGTACGAAAGGTGAGCCGTATGGTCTTGCCGGCATTGCCATCCAGGTTGATGGTCACCGGCGTCCAGTCCTTGCACCAAATGGGGGTGTTGCTTACCTCAATGGGCGACTGGAAAAACCCGGGCAGCGAACTGCCGAACGGAATGAAGCTGAACGAAGCGCAATCGATCTTGCTGTTGGTGCTGAGATTGGTAATCTCTATCTCCATGCGTGGCTGCTCGTAGATCTGGTGGTTGGGATCCTGAAACACCACGGCGTAGTAATACACGAGGCTGTAGGTATTGCGGTTGGCCGGTATGGTGAACTCGTAGGAAATGGCTTCACCCTCACCCCCGCCCATATCATTGCCCAAACGGATGGAATAGGCGCTGCCGTTGGGGCTTTTCATGGGGAAGTTGCCATAGGGATCAAGCCCGGCACTGGCTGCCGCAATAATGGTATGCCGGCCATCCACCGGGCCGCCCGACTCGGTGAGGTTGAAAACGTTCACCCCGCCCTGGTTCACCACGTTGCCGGTGTAGCAGGTCCAGCCAGTGAAACTACCGTTTTCGAAATCGATATTGGGCGGACAGGTTTGGGCATTCCCCCGCAGGCTGGCCAGCAGCACCGGCAGCAACACAGCATACCGGAGCACCAGGCAGCCAGGCAGGCATACCCTGCACCCATAGGCCAAACACCTCCACCCTCCTTTTCGGAAAATAAAACCCACTGTTGAAAATACCCGTTTCCATAAATATAATCATTGCCTCACATTCAGGGTATACCTGTGGAACGCCTTGTTATCGCGGAAGACCAGAAAAAAACACAATGAGGTCTTGTACAGGAAAAAACAGCCCTTATCTTTGTATTTAACCAAATGGTTAAACTATATGGATAACACTCTTGTCAGCGACCAAAGCACCGAGCAACGTATCCTCGAAGCGGCCCGCCGGGTATTTGTGGTGAAAGGCTTTGCCGGAGCGCGCATGCAGGAGATTGCCGATGCAGCGGGCATCAACAAGGCGCTGTTGCACTATTATTTCCGCAGCAAGGAGAAGCTGTTTGAGCAGATCTTCCGCGAAGCCTTCGGCCGGCTGCTTCCCGGTCTGGCAGAGATCTTCAGCCGCCCCCTGCCCTTTTTCCGGAAAATAGAGTTGTTCACCGAAACCTATATCTCCCTCGTGATTGAGCAACCCTACCTACCCGTATTTGTTTTGAGTGAAATGCACCGCAATCCCGATGATTTCTTCCAGAAGCACATCCAGCCCGAGATGCTGGCCAGTATCCGCCAGATAGGCCGCCAGTTTGCCGAAGCTGCGCAGGAGGGCCTGATACGTCCCATTGACCCGCGGCAGCTGATGCTGAACATCATGAGTCTCTGCGTATTCCCCTTTGTGGGACGCCCCATGCTGCAGCGCATGATGCAGGTGAACGATACGGAATACCAGCAACTTATGGAAGCGCGCAGGCAATCTGTGAGCGCTTTTATCATCCAGGCCATACAACCCTGAAATGCCCAGCCATGATCAAAAACATTCTTATCGTCCTGCTTTGCTTTTTGACACTGCCCTCTTCCGCGCAGTCTGGCGAGGCAATCACACTGGAACAGGTGCAGCAGTGGGCCGCTGCCCATTTCCCCCTGCTCAAGCAGAAAGCCCTGGCCCGCCAGGCTTCCCTGGCCAGTAACAGCATCACCGGCAACAACTACCTGCCACAGCTCTCCCTCAATGCCCAGGCCACCTGGCAGAGTGCCGTAACCGAGGTGCCGGTGCGCATTCCGGGCCTCGCATTCGATCCACTGGCGAAGGATCAATATCGAGCCGTGCTCGACCTCAATCAGCTGGTATACGATGGCGGCCTCACCCGTCAGCAGAAGATCATGAATGAGCTGCAGGCCCTGCTGAAAGAAGAGGAAGTGAATGTGGCCCTGCACCAGCTGCGCGAAAAGATCAATGGCCTCTACCTCAACGTGCTCCTGCTGGATGCCCAACGGCAACAGAACGCCCTGGTGATGGCCGACCTGGATGCAGGCTTGCGGAAGGTGGAAGCCCAGGTACAGCAGGGCACGGCCTATCGCAGCAACCTGGCCCTGCTGAAATCGGAATGGCTGAAAGCCCGGCAGCGCGATATTGAGCTGGCTGCTGATCGTGAAGGCCTGCTGCAGGTGATGAGCGAATTCACCGGCCAGTCGCTGCCCGCTACCGCCCGGCTGATTACACCGGCCCCACCGGCACTGCCCATGATGACAGATATCACCCGCCCCGAACTGCAGTACTACCAGCTGCGCGACAGCCTGGCCCGGCAGCAGGGCATGATGGTGGATGGCAGACTAAGGCCCCGCGTGAGCCTCTTTGCCAATGGCGGATACGGACGTCCCGGCCTCGATATGCTGAAGAATGAATTCGCTCCGTTTGTTACCACCGGCGTGCGGTTCCAATGGGCGCTCAATAATTTCTACAACAGCCGACGCGAACATGAACTGTCGGAGATCACCCGCCGCGACGTGCAGGCCCAGCAGGAGAACTTCCTGATGAACACCCGGGCACAGCTGAAACAGCAGGCATCACGCATCAGCCAGCTCCAACAATTGCTGGCCACCGATCAGGAGATCATTCCCCTGAAAACACAGGTGAAGGAAGCCGCTGCCGTGCAACTCGAGCATGGCGTCATCACTGCTTCGGATTACCTGCGCGAAGTGCATGCCGAAGACCAGGCCCGCCAGGCACAAATACTCCACCAGCTGCAATGGCTGCAGGCCATGCTCAACTATACCACCACCGCCGGAAAATAATTGTACATGAAAACCATGAAAACACCCCTGCTATTGTTTGCCACCCTGGCCCTGATCGGCGCCTGCAAGAACCAGCAACCATCATTTGATGCCACCGGCACCTTTGAAGCCGATGAGGTGATTGTATCATCAGAAATTGCAGGAAGAATACTTCACATGGACCTGGAAGAAGGCGACCAACTGAAGAAGGACAGCATCACAGTGGTCATTGATGCCGGCAACCTGGCCCTCCAAAAAGAACAGGTGGAAGCCAGCATCCGTTCGCTCCGGGAAAAGACCTACGATTTAAACCCGCAGCTTCAACTGCTGCGCAACCAGCTGCAGGTACAGGAAGAACAGATGAACACGCTGCAAAAGGAAGAGCGCCGTTTCAGCGCGCTGGTGGCAGCCGATGCCGCCACTCCCAAACAGCTTGACGATATACAGGCACAGATAAAGGTACTCCAGCAGCAGATGGCCGTCACCCGCCAGCAGATGAAAGTGACGGAAACAAATACGGCCACCCAAAATCGCAGTGTATTGAGCGAAGGGGATCCGCTGGGCAAGCGGGCCAACATCATTGCCGACCAGATTGACCGGAGCCGCGTGATCAACCCGCTGAACGGCACTGTGCTCACCAAATACGCCCATGCAGGCGAAGTGATAGGCGCAGGCAAAGGCCTTTACAAAATTGCCGACCTGTCGTCACTGCTGCTGCGGGCCTATATCTCCGGCGACCAGATCCCGGAAATAAAACTGGGCCAGTCAGTAACCGTATACGTTGACAAAGGGAAAAAGGACTACAAGGAATACAAAGGCACCATCACCTGGATAGCCGACAAAGCAGAATTCACCCCTAAAACCATCCAGACCAAAGACGAGCGCGCCAACCTTGTCTATGCCATCAAGGTTAAAGTACCCAACGATGGCTACCTGAAGATCGGGCAGTATGGGGAAGTGAGGTGGGGGAAATAACGTTTAATGTGCTGATTAG
>JALOMZ010000386.1 GCA_025455205.1 Chitinophagaceae bacterium
TTTCATCACGATGTTGTAATTGCCATAGTCGAGGCCGGAGCGGGCGGCTGTAAGGCCCAATGCCCGTTTTTCTATGAATGCAGTAATGGACTGTGCCGTTCCTTCCTTTACGGCAATGAAATCAGTGGATTCCTGGAAAAAATACAGGGCGCCGATGCCTGCAAAAAAAACAATGCCGAGCCGTACATACCAGGGTACACCCCGGTTGGTGAACAGGATACCAATGGCGGTGCCACCCATCATGATAAAGGCAATATGGGGGCGTAACAGGTAAGCCATAAGGATCCCGAAAAAGATGAACTGCGGACGGCGCTGGTACCGGCTCAATCCAAACGCAAAAAGGGCCATGGCCAGCAGGGCAATGCTTCCCTTGCCCAGCGAACTGCTCCAGAAGTGGATATTGGGCAGCAGCCAAACCAGTTCAAGCCAGGTGTAGGAACCAATAACTTCCGGCAATTCACCCACCTGCTCCCGGGCCGCAAAATAAAACAGGGCCACGGCCCAGAAACCCAGATAGGAATAGATCATCATCACACTCATGTAGCTCAGACCCAACAAGCGGGTAAACGGCCAGCTCAGGAAGTTGATGAAGGCGGTACCGATGCCCCACAAAGACCACCATTCCGGGCTCTCGCTCGACACGCGGTAGTACTCAAAAGAATCGGACACGGTGGCAAAAGCATAGGTTACGTACACGGCCATCAGCAGGAAATGGACGCCAAACAGGGTCCACAGATAACCGGCCCGCACATTTGCGTGGTGATTGGTCCACCAGGAGATCTGGGCATAGGCCAGCAACAGGAGCACTATGAAAACAAGGACAGCGTCCATTACAGGGATTTATTGTCAATATTGCTCACCGGCAAAGGCGGGCCGGTGTTTGCACCAGTATGCCAGGCAGAAGGCGGTGTACAGCAACTTGCTCCTTTTGTCGGCCGGCAGCGGGTATCGGCTATGCAGCACTTGTTCCATCCGCTGTCTCCCCAGTAAAGTATGGATGATACCATTGGGATCCAGCACATAAGAAGCCACCATATCTCGGAGTACGCCGTTCACCAGTTGGTCCAGCGGCGGTTCAAAGCCCCTTTTAGGTGCGGCGGCATTTTCTGCAGGCAGGAGCTGCCTGGCCAGGTGCCGCAATACCAGTTTGGTGGTAGTGCCATTAACCATCCATTTGTCGGGCAGGGAATTGCTGGCAGCCAGCACTTCCGGGGCAAAGAAAACAGTGCGGCTTTCCAGGGCATGCTGCATGGTGGCAATATCAATCTTGGGCAGCAGCACCTCAGGCAACAGCCCGCCATAATCTTGGAGCCTGGCCTTCTGGAGCGGGGTGATGCCGGGGTAATCGGTTATTTGCCGCAGCCATTGGAAGTCATCATGCCGCTCGAGCCCCCACGCTTCCTCCCAGAAAAGATCGGTGGATGCCGCCAGGTACCTGTTGACCGGATCGGCCTGCTGCATGTTGAGCAGCCGGTAGAGGTAGTTGTAATAGCTCATCTTGGATGCCGGCGGTCGCAGGTATCGGGTGAGTGATCCCCAGGGCGCCAGCAGCTGCTTGCACCATGCCGGCCAGGTGGCCGGCACATAACGACGGTATCCGCCAAAAACCTCATCGCCTCCGTCGCCATTCAATACCACGGTAACGTATTTTTTCGCCTCCCGTGCCACATAATAGGATGGGATGGCGGAATCATCGGCAAAGGGTTCACCATAAGCAAGAAGGATACTGCCAATATCATCTGCCAGGTTGCCGTAATCGAGGTAAACATTGGTGTGGTCGGTATGGTATTTTTTGGCCACCGCCAGCGCCATGTCCGATTCATCCCAAACACCCTCAAAATTGAAGGTGAATGTATGCAAGCGCCTGGTATGCCTGGAAGCCAGTGCCGTAACCAGGCCGCTGTCGATGCCGCCGCTGAGGAAGCATCCCACCGGCAGATCGCTTGATTCTATTCGTCGCTTCACGGCTATATCCAGCGCTTCCAGCACCTGTGCTGCCCCTTCTTCAAGGGTGCGTATTCGTGCACCTGCCTGTCGGGCTTCGGCCATAGCTGCCAGCGGGTTCCACCATGCTTTGCATTCCTGCAGTGCAGGGAGCGGTTGCAGCTTCCATAGCATGTAATACCCTATGGGCACAGAAAACACATGGCGGTACACCGTGCGGTCTGGTCCTACCCAGCCTTTTACCAGGAACTCCGGCAGGGCCTGTTCGTCAAGCGTCAGGGGCAGGGAGGCTGCCAGCGCATTCAATTCAGAGGCAAATGTGAATGTATCACCCTGGTGGAAATAGTACAATGGCTTCTCTCCCATCCTGTCGCGGGCAAGGAAAAGTTCTTGTGTTCGCTCGTCATGGATGGCCAGGGCAAACATGCCATCGAGGTACGGCAACATGGCAGGTCCTATTCGTTCATACAACAGCAACAGGGTTTCTGTATCGGACCTGGTTTGGCATGACAGGCTGAACCGGACCCTAAGTTCCGCATGGTTGTAGATCTCGCCATTGAAAACAATAGTGAGGGGACCGCGCTCCATGGGTTGCAGGCCGCCGGCTGCATCCACTACTGC
>JALOMZ010000072.1 GCA_025455205.1 Chitinophagaceae bacterium
AACCGGTTCTGGGCTTCCATGCCGCCCACCTCGGCCACTTCCGGCTGGGGGCCGATGATATGCTCCAACTTGGGCAGCACATCTGTGAGCACCTTGGCCTCCGCACCCAGCGTATCCAGTATGGCCTGGCGGATCCTGAGCAGGGTGGATTCGTTCTCCGTGAGGAGAATGCCCATGAGTTCTCCAAAAGCCTGCAGGATGGCGAAGTAGGGAACAGCGCGCTGAAACTGGTCAAACTTACCTTCTATGAAATACCCGCGGTTCTGGGTGATGGGTTTGTGCACTTCGCGCACGAGGGCTGATTTGCCGGTGCCGGAATAGCCCGAAACCAGCATCAGTTCCTTACCGCCTGCAGCACAACGCTGGTAGGCATCCAGCAGTGCGTTGATTTCCTGCTCCCGTCCATATAGCTTTTGCGGGATCAGGAAGCGGCCGGAGTAGTCCCTTCGACCGAGGTCAAAATCGGGGCAGGCGCCAGTCTTCACATAATGCGCCAGGCATTGCTCCAGGTCGTGCATGAGGCCGTGCGCCGACTGGTACCGGTCTTCTGCATTCTTGGCAAGCAGGCGCGCAATGATGTTGCTGAGTACGCGGGGTACTTTAGGATTGAACTGGTGCACCGGCTGGGGCGTTTGGGCTATATGCGCATGTACCAGTTCCATGGCATCGGTCGACACAAAGGGAAGCCGGCCAGCCAGGGCTTCGTACAAAGTAACGCCAAGCGAATAGAGGTCGGTACGATAATCCACCATCCTGTTCATGCGGCCTGTTTGTTCCGGCGAATTGTAGGCCAAAGTGCCCTCCAGCCGTTCCGGGTTGCCCATGTAATGGTGTTTAATATCAAACCGGCTGGAGATGCCAAAGTCGATGATCTTTACCGCACGCTCCTGCAGGTTCACCAGGATATTGAACGGGCTGATATCCTTGTGGATGATATTGTGCTGGTGAATTTCGGAGAGCGCCTGTGCCGAGGCCATGGCGATATAGAGAAAATCCACTATATCCTCCTGCTTCTTCTGGAAGGCCTCCTTAAAGGTTACAGCCCGGAACCATTCCAGGTACAGCGCATGCCGGTTCTTGGCCTTGCCTTTCTTGAGCGCGTTGCGGGTGCCCTTCAATTCGAGGCCGGCAATAACATCAAACTCATTATAAAACTGCGCAATATCGTTGGGCGTGGGAAATTCGTAGTTGAGGATCTTCATCACCACCGGACGGTCCCATTCATTCTCATCCAGCAGGTAGATCTTCGACTTCTTACTCTCATAAATCAGTTGTTCAGCCATGGTTGAATGGTTGAGGAAAGGTTAGCAATATCCATCAGGAAAACCCGGTCCGAAAACAACACGGCAAACCAGCGGCACAGGAAGGGTTTAGAGGACTTACAAGGTGCATGATGGCTCAGGGATAAACCGGGTGCCACTGATTCAGTGCAAGAGGGCATCATGCGACTACAATATAGTGGGAAGATGTGATAAATCAAAAGAAGGTTTATTTTAATCTGTGTTCAAGCTGGGCGTACCGCCAATAACTGCCTCACCGGCACCCGCAATGCCTTTTTGGTTACATTGCAGGTATTGCTCTTCTTCCATTAAAAAAGTATATATGGACAAACGGAGTTTCCTGAAATCTTTTGGTGTCCTGGGATTTGCCAGCGCCGGCGGACGGTTCAACCTGCAGGAATGGATTACACTGCACCAGCACCTACCAGCCACAGAACTGGCCGGGGAGGAAGATTTCTGGAAAGGCATTCGCGACGGATACCGCATCAAACCGGATTATATCAACCTCGAAAACGGCTACTACTGTTTCCAGCCCCAGGAAATCCTCGAAAAATATATTCAGCATATCCGGGAGGTAAATTACCAGGGCGCTTATTACATGCGCAACATGCAGGCCGGAAACAAAAAGGCCATGGCCGCCCGGCTGGCCCGCCTGGCAGGCTGTTCTGAGGAAGAACTGATCATTACCCGCAACACCACGGAAAGCCTGGATATGATCATCGGCGGACTCAACTGGAAACCAGGCGATGAGGCTGTTATGTCTCACCAGGATTATGGCGCCATGCTCGATATGTTTACGCAGATCAGCCGGCGCTATGGCGTAGTGTGCAACCGGATAAACATTCCCAACCTTCCGGCCAGCGACGAGGAAATCGTGTCGCTGTATGAGCAGGCCATCACGCCCCGCACCCGGCTGCTCATGGTTTGCCATATAGTGAATATCACCGGACAGATATTGCCGGTGCGCAAGATAGCCGACATGGCCCACCGCAAGGGCGTGCTGGTGATGGTGGATGGCGCCCATGCCTTTGCGCATATCCGTTATGCCATCCCCGACCTGCATTGCGACTTCTATGGCGCCAGCCTGCACAAATGGCTGAGCGTACCGCTGGGAGCCGGCATCCTGTACGTAAAAAAGGAACATATACCACAGGTGTGGCCGCTGATAGCTTCGGGGGAAAGACCTCCCGGTGACATATCGCGGCTCAACCACACAGGCACACACCCGGTGGCCACCGACCTCACCATTGCCGATGCCATCGATTTCTATGAGCAGCTGGGCCCGGAGCGCAAAGAAGCCAGGCTGCGCTTCCTGCAGCAATACTGGACCAGCCGTGTGCGCCACCTGCCCAGGGTGCAGGTGCAAACCCCGGCCGACCCGGCACGGAGCTGTGCCATTGCCAACGTGGGCATAGAAGGCATCAAACCGGCCGACCTGGCCTCCACCCTGCTGCAGCGGTTTAACATTTACACCGTAGCCATTGATTATGCCGGCGTACATGGTTGCCGCATCACCCCCAATATTTATACCACCACTGCAGAATTGGACAAGTTGGTGAGCGCCATCAGGGAACTGGCGGCCTGATGCCGGAGCCGCAAAGGCCATGACAGACCGCCTTTGCAAATAGGCACGCATAGGTAATTTTCGTGGAGGTTTTCCACATCCGAACGCATTAGTTTTTCAAATAATTTCTGTTTGCCACCGACTGGCTGTGAAAGATTATTCCACCCAATATTAAACAGCACTATCCTGCATTGGTGCCATGGCATCATTTATCCACAGGCAGCGGCGCAGGAACTGCACCAGCAAGGGTTACTTCATGCCTCCATGCGTATTAATGGTGTCCTCTGATTCTTAACAAAAAAGACACACATGGTACAAAAGACCTATTTCAAGACTAAGGATTACGCAAAAGTTAAGTTTTCTGTTAGCCTTGAAAACGCTGAAACAATCGAGATCCTGGGTTTGAACAGCGATTGGGAAAACAGCGTGTACATGACCCGCAAAAAAGACGGCAGTTTCGCCGCTGAGGTTAACCTCCCCAAGAATTCCCAGCACGAGTTCAAATACCGCGTCAACGCCTCTGAATGGATCAATGAGCCGGAAGCCGATGGCGAAAAAGCCAATGATTTCGGCGGAAGCAACAGCGTTCTGGTGATTGAATAAGTCGCCGGTTCTCTTCCATTTTCAAGTTCCCACAACCTACATACAAAAAATGCTGCCATACCCTGTATTGGTGGCATTTTTTTGTTTAGGGACAGCGTAAAAGCAGGCTGGATTTATGCCGGTCAGGCAAGCTATTGCCCAATGTGTCCTTCATTACTTGCTCCGGTGGCCATACAGCCGCCAGGCATAATACCCCATGCCCGGCAGTATCACAAGGTTAAAGCGCCAGAGATAGGATGTTTTGATATTGCCGGTGGAAACAATGGTGAGGGCCAGGATGGAAAATGTAAGCACCAGCACCCAAAAAAACACGTGGGCCAGGCGAGTGTCGTAGAAATCGGGTTTGCGTCGTATGGCAGAAGGCCGGGCGGTTGTGGTATTCCTGTGCCCTGAAGCTGCATAATCACCTGCCGGCACAACTTCATTATCTGCACGTACCATTTCTCCCGTCGGCGGCAAGCCAGCCGCAACGGCGGATGGTACTATGCCCTGCAGGTACTGTTCAAAAGCCTCCGTGAAGGCAGCCAGGTGCTCCTTGCTCGACTGGTGATCGCTCAGCCGCAATTGCCAGGGGAAACGACGAACGGATATATACAGGTAATTGTACTGCTCCATTGACCGCGACATATCGCTACCCACCTTGTAAGACCGGATATCCTGCCAGGAAAAATGCCGGGTAACCGCCGGAAGTTTTACCAGCGACCACTTGAAAGGCTCCAGGTGCTGGCGGATGCCCTCCGCCTCCAGCGTATAAGTGGCATGTGCCCCAATGATGCCGATGCCCAACATTACCAGCGCAAACATCAGTAAGGTGAGCAACAGAGGGTGCAGCCCCAGCATCACGCCAAACATAACGCCGCCCATCGCCAGGTTGCAAAGTACAATAAGCGATGGCCAGAAGGGATACCGGAAGGTTTTGGACCTGAAAGCAATAGTGGAATGCATAGCCATGGGTTCTCAGACCAAAATAAGCAATTAATCAGTGCCACGCCGGCGGCTTGCTTTTGGATAAGCACCAGGCCTTTGGCGTTCAGCGATGGCTGTGACCCCATTTAGACACCATATCCATATCAGGCACATCCCGCTTTGGCAAAATGAAAAAGGCAGCAGGCTTCACCCGAAAGAAGAAATGCTCCAGGGTTTCAGTCATAGCAATATCGGCTGCCGGAAAATGCTGTTCCCCCTGCTGTGTGGCCACCACCAGGCCATTGTCTGACAATCGGAACTCCATGGGCTGCCATATCCATTGGCGGGCAGGATGCTGCCAGGGCGTCATTAATTTCTTCCGCAGGTAGCGGGCAAAGAAGGGCCGTGGTTCCTGAAAACGGTCGAATAGCAGTGACCCGGTGCCGGGCATGCCGGTGAGCAGGGCAATTGCGCCCAGATACAGCACCAAAAACAGCAAGGCACCCACGTAATCACCATCCATCAGAAACACCAGTGCAAGTATGCCGCCGGCTAACAACCGAAGCCACCAGCTTCGGCGCCTGCGGGCGGTTGCTTTCCTGCGGTTTTCCACCAGCTGATGCCGGTAATAGCTCCACACATCCTCCTCCCCAAGCCTGACCTGGAATGTATGCAGCATACCGGTAATGGGTTATTTCTTCCTTGGTGTAGCTTTTCGGGTAGCCGCCTTTTTGGGAGCCGCCGATTTTGTGACTGTTTTCTTTTCCGCTGCTTTTTTGGTGAAGGCCTCCGGCACCTGGGCGGTGATGATCTCCTTCACTTCTTCCAGCGAAAGGGCAGCCGCTTCCTCCTGGGTGAACTTGCTTTTGCCAGGCTTGCCCAGCTTCAGCATCTTTTTACCAAAGCGTACGTATGGCCCCCAACGCCCGTTTTCAATACTGATCTTCAGCTCCGGCCATTGCTGGATATACCGGTTGGCTTCTTTGTCCAGTTTTCCAGCAATGAGCTCCTCACAATCCTGTTGTGTAAGGGCATCGAAGTTGTACCGGCGGGGTACATTGATATAGAGGTCGCCCCATTTGATGAAGGGTCCAAAGCGGCCCTTGCCCTTGGTAACGGGCTGGCCTTCGTAGGTGGCAATGGGCGCATCGGCCCTGTTCTTTTCCTGGATAAGGGCCTGTGCGCGGGCCATATCCACGCCCATGGGATCCTCGCCTTTGGGCAGGGAAATGAAGGCATCGCCATACTTCACGTAGGGACCAAAACGACCTACTCCCACGCTCACTTCCTTGCCCTCCCATTCGCCCAGGCTGAAGGGCAAACGAAAGAGGGACAGGGCCTCTTCGAGCGTAATTGTTTCAATACTTTGTCCGGGCCGCAAACTCGCAAACAGCGGCTTCTCCTCATCCTCTGCGGTACCTATCTGGATCATGGCGCCGAAACGGCCCATCCTGGCAAACACCGGTTTGCGCGAGTCGGGGTGTTCACCCAGGAAACGCTCGCCGGTAGCCCGGTCGGCCTTCTCCAGGGTTTGCTCCACTTCGCGATGGAAGGGATCGTAAAAATCGCGGACCATGCGATTCCACTGCTTGCTGCCCTCAGCCACCTTGTCAAACTCCTCTTCAATGCTGGCCGTGAAACCGTAATCCATCACCTGTTCAAAATGCTTGTTCAGGAAGTCGGTCACCACAAACCCAAGGTCGGTAGGAAACAGCTTTGACTTTTCCACCCCGAAATTCTCTGTTTGGCGGGCGGCGCTCACGCGGTTATCGCGAAGCTTCCAGATGCGGATACTGCGCTGCTGTCCCTCGCGGTCGGCCTTCTCCACATACCCGCGTTTCAGGATGGTGGAAATGGTGGGTGCGTAGGTGGAGGGACGTCCAATACCCAGCTCTTCCATTTTCTTTACCAGCGAGGCTTCTGTGTAGCGGGCCGGCGGACGGCTGAATTTCTCTGTTGCGGTCATTTCCAGCAGTGTTACCTGCTGCCCGATGGCCAGGCTGGGCAGGCGGCCATCCTGCTGCTCCTCTTCTTCGTCGGAGCTTTCCATATATACTTTCAGAAAGCCATCAAACTTGATCACTTCGCCGGTAGCCGTGAGCGATTCGCCATTGGTGCTGATGCCAATACGGGCCGTTGTCTTTTCCAGTTCCGCGTCGGCCATTTGCGAAGCAATGGTGCGCTTCCAGATCAGTTCATACAGCCGGGCACCTTCAGGATCGCTGATGGTAGCATGCTCCATGTAAGTGGGGCGTATGGCTTCGTGCGCTTCCTGGGCACTTTCGTTCTTGTTCCGGTATTTCCGGATATGGAGGTACTTCTTGCCGTAGTTTTCTTCGATGGCATTGCCGATGGCGCCCAAAGCGGTGTCGCTCAGGTTCACGCTGTCGGTACGCATATAGGTGATATGACCCGCTTCGTACAGCTTCTGGGCAATGAGCATGGTTTTGGCCACGCCGTATCCCAGCTTGCGGCTGGCTTCCTGCTGCAGGGTGGAGGTGGTGAAAGGAGCCGCCGGGCTGCGTTTGCCGGGTTTCACCACAATGTCCTGCACCGTATAATTGGCGCCCAGGCAGCTGTTCAGGAATTGTTCCGCCTGCTGCTCTGTGCTGAACCGGTTACCTTCCGCTTCAAAGCTGATATCGCGGCCATTGAGGTCCTTTCCGGCAAACTGGGCCTTCACCACAAAGGCGCTTTCGCTGGTAAATGCATTGATTTCCCGCTCCTTCTCCACAATCAGCCGCACTGCCACGCTCTGCACGCGGCCGGCGCTGAGGCTGCGCTGCATGCCAATTTTCCGCCATAGTACAGGGCTGATCTCAAAACCTACGATTCGGTCCAATACCCGGCGTGCCTGCTGGGCATTCACCAGGTTCATGTTCACGGTGCGGGGATTGGCCACCGCCTTCTGGATGGCCGGCTTGGTGATCTCATGAAACACGATGCGCTTGGTGGTATGCGGGTCCAGCCCCAGCACCTCGCACAGGTGCCAGCTGATGCTTTCCCCTTCGCGGTCCTCATCGCTTGCCAGCCACACTTCCTCAGAAGATTTCGCCAGTTTCCGCAGCTCGCTGACCACTTTCTGCTTCTCATCCGGAACAATATAGCGGGGCTCGAAACCGTGGTCGATATCGATACCCATATCATCCTTTTCCAGGTCGCGGATATGGCCATAACAACTCTTCACCTGGAAATCCTTTCCCAGGAATTTCTCAATGGTTTTTGCCTTGGCCGGGCTCTCTACGATCAGTAAATTCTTTGCCATTTTAGTGCGGGTAGCGTGTTTGAATTTAATGGTGCTGCCAGTGCCGCAGGGTTTCGATTGGCGGCATTTGCAGGCAGCAATATTAGGACAAGTTGAAAAAAACTGGCATTAAATGGGTGGGGGGCCTTGCCGGCAGCCCCGGATTTTGGGCTGTATTCACAGCATGTCGAGTATCTTTTTGCGCACCTGGTTGTCGCGGTAGATCCGGCTGTGCCCCAGGCCGCGGGTGATATGAA
>JALOMZ010000073.1 GCA_025455205.1 Chitinophagaceae bacterium
AAACACCTGGCCGGTATCCCCTGCCGGCAAATCGCCCAGCAGCACCAGCCGCTTTTTCATGGCTGCTATTTCCGGGGCAGAATCGCCTGATACATATTTGTTCTGGCGGAATTCAATGGGTTGCCAACTATTCTCCCTGGCCAGCCGCGTATAGGTATCCAGGGCTTTACGCAGATTCTCGAACAGCGGATGCACCGGCAGGAGCTGCTGTATATCGCGTCCGCCGCTGATGACCACACTGTCCAGAAAAGCCACCGGATCCATCTTCTTCCGGGGAATGAACCAGCCCAGATCGGCCAGATCTATCTGGTCGCTGCCCTTGTAGGCCCTTTCCGCATACCGGAAAAACTGCCTTGTCAGCATCAATTCAAATGATGTTATTTCCTCCGGGACGCCCTGGTGGGTCAGGGTATCGTTGACCCAAACCCCAATGGCGCTGTCGAATGCCGGCACCCACAGGGAAGAATCGCCCACCGAGCTGCGGTAACTGCGGAACAGGTTTACAAAGTTGAATGCCTGTTCCGCCAGCCCGGTGCTGTCGAACCAGGCATGCTGGAAATTGCGTTGCCGGTAGAAGTTCAGGATGTACATGCTGTCCTTCTGGTTGAGCTGGCTGGCAGCAATGAAGCGGTATACAGACAGGCTGTCGAGAAACAGGTCGGAAAAGGCATTCACGCGGCTGATGGTGGTATCCACCGGCAGGGGATCGGGCACCCGCTGCTCGGTGCGGTGGGCCATGCAGCCCGGCAGTACCTGTACTGCCAGTGCAACAGCAACAGGAAAGAACCTGAAAGCAACAGTAATATCCCGAAAAACCCGAACCATAGGATGCATATTTCAGGGAAAGATACCAATGGTCATACTTCGGTTCAGTATTTTTCATTAATTTTCATGAGAGCAATCCTGCATTATGAAGAACAATACTAGCCCCTGGCTGGGATTTTTGGCCGGCGTGGCCGTGGGTGCCGGGCTGTATGCCTTCCTCACATCGGCAGAAGGCAAAGCCTGGCTGGAGAAACTCCGGCAGGCCGCCAGCGCCTTCCGCGATGATCTGGAAGCCGCCATGGCCAACCCTGCCACGGAGCAGGAAGAAGAGGACTAAAAACAATACCATGCCCCAAGAGGAATATGACAGCCTGGTTGACGAGGTGCAGCAGACGGTGAAACAAGCCGTAGGCGACAGGCTGCTGCTCGCCAAGATGGAGGCCACCGAGAAGACGGCCCTGCTGGCAGGCAAGCTTATGTTTATGGTTACTGCCGCCGCTGTTTCCTTTTTTTTATTCCTGTTCATCAGCCTGATGGCGGGGTATTATTTCTCACAGGTTTTCGAAAGCTTCTTCATAGGCTTTGCCATTGTGGCCGGTGTTTACCTGCTGCTGATGCTGCTCCTCTTCTGGAAAGGCAGGCGGTGGATTGCCCGCCAGGTGGAGCAGCAGATCATTTCCACCATTTTCCACGAGGAGGATGAAGTATGGGAAGCAGCACATCCTAACCAAAGGCGGAGGGCGCTATGAAACCATACCGCATACAACGCCCCATCCGCGACCTGCAGTCGCTGCGCCAGGAAAAGCGCAACCTCCGCCTGCACATTGCCAGCAGCGATGAGGCCCTGCGCACCAGGATCCGCGAACTGCCTGCCGTAGCCGCCCTGCGTACCCTCAGGCAACTGGGCTCCTTTCTGATCCAGACCACCGGTGCCAAGGCTATGTCTGCCCTGCTGGGCGGCAACAAAGGCAAAGGCGTTTTCTGGAAAGCCTTGCTGAAAGGATTGGCGGTATTCGCCGGCACCGAGCTGATGAAAAGGTATACGCAGTCTGCGCAGGAGGAAGATGCACCGGAAGAGGAGGAGGAAGAAATACCCGACCTCAGTGAGTAGCCAGTATATGGCGCAGTATCAAGCTCGCATGTTCGCGGCTGTTTTCAATGAACCAGATATGGGTATCCATGCCCCCGCAAACCACACCTGCCAGGTAAAGCCCGGACACATTGGTTTCCATGGTCTCCGGATCATGCTGCGGGTGCCGCTTCTCATCGCCGCTGAAGGCAATACCCATGCTTTCCAGAAAGCTGAAGTTTGGCTGATACCCTGTCATCGCAATGACAAAGTCGTTAGGAATGGTCACCGGCCCGTCGGGCGTGTTGATATCCACTTCCCGCTCACGGATGGCTGCCAGCGTGGAACGGGTAAAGGCACGAATGCTTCCCTCCTCAATACGGTTTACCACATCGGGCCGCACCCAGTATTTCACCCTTTGGCCCACTTCTTCCTCCATCATCACCATGGTCACCCGCGCACCCTTGCGCCAGGTTTCCAGGGCCGCATCTACGGCTGAGTTGTTGCCGCCCACCACCACCACATCCTGGAAGGCATAATAATGCGGATCCTTGTAGTAGTGGGTCACCTTGGGCAGGTCTTCGCCCGGCACGCCCATGGCCACCGGGATATCGTAAAATCCGGTAGCTACAATCACGTAGCCGGCGGTATAATGTCCGCGGCTGGTGTTAACCTCAAAGCTTCCCCTGGCACCTTTCACCTGCAGCACAGGCTCAAAAAGCCGGATGTTCAATTGGAACAAGGCGGTTACGCGCCGGTAGTATTCCAGGGCTTCTGCGCGGTGGGGCTTAGGGTTAAGACAGGTGAAGGGCACACCACCAATCTCGAGCCGCTCCGCCGTGGAGAAGAAGGTCATGTTGGCGGGATAGTTGTAGAGGCTGTTCACCAGGCAGCCCTTTTCCAGAATAACATAGGATAATCCGGCTCGCTGTGCAGCAATGCCACAGGCCAGTCCAATAGGCCCGCCTCCGATAATGACGATATCAAAATGAGACATGCCCCGCAAAAGTAACTGTTCCGCAACAGGTACCGCCTAACGCAGTGCCTCCTCTATTTCTTTTCCGCCGGTGCGCTTTTCCGGTGGAATGAATCGCATTCCGAACAGCTGGTAAATGCCCTCCTCCGATTCGCCCGCCAGCCGCTTGCCCTTGCGGTCAAACACGCCGTATTCATTGATCTTCCAGCCCTTCTGTTTGGCCATCAGGCGCATGGCTATATTGTGTTCCTTGCTGCCCGTGAAGTAGAAGAGCGCTGCCCCAAATTCCTCATTGTTCACCACGCGCACATCCAGCTGTATACCTTTTTCTTTCAAAATAACACTAGCCTTGGTACTTCCCGCTGCTATCACATTGCTCACCTCCGGCAGGCTGGTGATGCGGCGCAACACCCGCTTCCTGAAAAGGGGTCGGGTACTCAGCACCAGGTCAATATCGCCCACGGTTTCCTTATGCCGGCGAAGACTTCCCGCCAGCGCTGCCTGATTTACCCCCTGTATGGCCTGCACTTTTTCGAGGATGGCCTGTCCTATTTTGCTGGCTTCGGGCCAGGGCAATCGTTGTTTGGCCTCCGGCAGTTTCAATGCCCGGCGCAGGTTACTGATCTTCTTCTCCCCCAATCCCTGCAATCCTTTAAGGCGGCCGGCCTGCAGGGCTTCCACCAGTTCGACCCGGTTGCGTATGCCAATCTTATCATGCAGCAAACGCAGTGTGGCTGGTCCAATGCCATCCACCTCCATCAGTTCCAGCAGGGCATAAGGCACACGCTTTTTCAGTTCTTCGAATGTCTTTATGTTCCCGGTATGCAAAAACTCCTCAATCTTGGCCGCAATGCTCTCGCCCACCCCCGGCAGGCTGTCGAGATGTTGTATGGTATCGGCATAAATATCCACCGGTTCCTCGAGGTTCTGCATGGTACGGGCAGCCGTGGCATAAGCATTGGCGCGGAATCGCTCATCAGCTCCCAGAAAGCGGTAGCAGTTGGCCATGTGCTGAAAGATGTCTGCCAGCTGGCGGTTGTGCTCCATCAACACCGGAGATAAGGAGGAAGCTGCCATAATGCTTACAAGCTACAACAACCCCGGCGCCCTTGGCATGACTTACATCAACTATCGGCATCTGCCGGCGGCAACAGCCTCAGCGGGCGCGGCTCTTCCACTGTTCTTTCGTGATCTCATACACCACATTGAGTTGCGGTGCTTCGCCATAATACTGCACCGGTTCTTCTCCTGCTTTCACGGCACCCAGTCTTTCCATGGCCATGCGCGAACGGGTGTTGCAGGCGCCCACATGAAAGATGACCTTTTGGGCAAACGTGCATGCATAATTCAGCATCAGCCGCTTGGTGGCCGGGTTGTACACGCCGCCCCAATGGCTGCGGGCAAAAAAAGTGTATCCGATCTTCAGCTCGCCGGCGGCGGCATCAAAGTCATAGAAGCGGGTACTGCCAATGGGTTGCATGGTGGCAGCATCCAGTATCAGGAAAGCCCCGCCGGAAGCCAGGGCCCCTTCAAAATAGTTGAGAAAATCGGCCCTTCGCCAGCGGTTCGGGTTGGGATGCTGTTCCCAGATGAGGGGGTCGGCCGCTACGGCATACAACGGCTCCAGGTGGCCTGGTTCCAGCGGCAGCAGTTCCACATACTCATTGCGCAGGTGGCGGGGTTGCAGGTTGGGCGTCATGGGTGAAAAAGCAGTTGCTATGTTGCGAATGTAAGTTAGCCGCAGATGAACGGGCAAAACGGCTCCCGCCTGGTTGGATTTTCTCAGGCCACCGGGCCACCCTGCATGAGTTCGCTCACCTGGCGGATCTCGTGCCGCAGGCTGTGGTGGCGATCGAGCCGGTCAAGCAGTTGCAGCAGGGTTTCCTTTTCTGATGCAGTGAGCACCGCCAGGGCGTCTTCCACACCACCCAGCAGGCGGAAGGCCTGCAGCAGGTACTGCCGGCCCCGGGCACTGATGGTGATCATGACCGAGCGCTTGTCGTCGGGGTGGGCCTTTTCCAGGATCAGGCCCGACCGCTTCATCCGCTTGAGCAGTTCGCTGCCGGTGGGAATTTCTATGAGGCATTGGCGCAACAACTGGGTTTTGGCTGCCCGGGGCATGTACAGCAGGGTGGCCAGCACCACAAACTCATCCTCCGAAATACCTGCTTCCCGGAATACGGGTTTGTTGAGATGATGGAGAAAACGCTCCAGCCTTGCCAGTAATATGGCCGAACGCACCGTATTGTCCATCTGCTCATAGGCAGCCGGATATGCAGGACGGCCGGCCGCTGTGCAGCCTGTTTGCTCAGGAGGCGCCGGCATGGCCGGCGTGTTGCGGATCAGCCAAATGCCAAAGGCGGTGGCCGTGGGCTCACCACCTGTAGCCAGGTATTGCTGCCATATGTTGTCTATGGATGACACGCGGCAAAACTATAAATATTTTCTTTTTGAATTTTTTTAATTCAATTATGAACTTTTATTGGGGACACTCGTTTTTCTTTGCCCGCCAGTAAAAAAGGCCGGGGACTGAAACTTCTGGCTAACGGACAAAAACGTTTACGAACAAACAATAGTTACCCATGATCACACAACTGCTCAAAAAATGGATGCTGGCCCTGGTTGGCAATGTATTGTGCCTGACCCTGATAGCCCAGAACACCGCTTCTGTAGGCGGCACCGTGGTTGACAAGAACACCCAGCAGCCCATGGCCGGGGTAAGCATCCTGTTGAAACCAGGCAGCAAGGCAGCCACCACCGATGCCAACGGCCTCTTTCGCCTCACCGGCATCGCTCCCGGCAGTTACCAACTGGAGCTGACGGCCGTGGGCTACCAGCCCCGCAGCCTGAGCAACCTGGTGCTAACCACGGGCAATGAAACCAACCTGGCCATTGAAATGGAAGCCAGCATCAGCCAGCTGGCCAACGTGGTAGTCAGTGGCCGCAAGAATACCGCCAAGGCCACTAGTCTGGAAAGTCCCCTGAGCATACAAAGACTCACTACAGAAGATATCAAGGCCAACCCTGGCGGCAACTTCGACATCAGCAAGGTGATACAGTCGCTGCCCGGTGTGGGCGGCGGCGTGGGCGGCGGCGGATTCCGCAACGACATCATCATCCGCGGTGGCGCACCCAGTGAAAACGTATTCTATCTGGATGGCATAGAAGTACCCATCATCAACCACTTTGGTACGCAGGGCGCCGGCGGTGGTCCGCAGGGTATTCTCAACGTGAGTTTTATTGAAGACGTGAAGCTGAGCAGCTCTGCTTTTGATGCCCGGTACGACAATACCCTCAGCAGCGTATTCCAGTTCAAGCAGAAAAATGGCAACCCCAACCGGCTGCAGGGCAATTTTCGCCTGAGCGGAACTGAAGCCGCAGCCACTTTTGACGGTCCCATCAGCAAGAACACCACCTTCCTGGCCAGTGCCCGCCGCAGTTACCTGCAATTCCTGTTTGAAACCCTCGACCTGCCTATACGCCCCAACTATTGGGATTTCCAGTTCAAAACCACTACCCGCATCGATAAAAAAACCACGCTCAGCGTTTTGGGCATTGGCGCCATAGACGAATTCAGTTTTGCAGCACCCCGCGAAGCCACGCCGGAAAAGCTGTATGCCATCAACAGCAGCCCCATCATCAATCAGTGGACCTACACCGTGGGCGCCTCCCTGAAACGCCTGACCAAAAACGGGTTCTGGAACCTTTCACTCAGCCGCAATGCGCTCGACAACCAGGTAGACAAATTTGAAGACAACGAAAATCCCAAGGAGGAAGACCGCACCCTGCTGATCAACAGCCGTGAAACAGAAAACAAATTGCGATTTGACCAGAACAGCAATTTGGGCGCATGGAAAATCAGCTATGGTGCTTCGGCACAGTTTGTTCAGTTTGACAACCGCTTTTTCCAGCGCTACCGCCCCCGCCTCACCGATGAACAGGGCAACGTAATTCAGCAGGCGGAGATCCTGACCAGTTCCAGCGACCTGGGATTCCTGCGCTACGGTGCCTTTGCACAGGCCGGCCGGCGCATCTTCAACAACAGGCTGGCCCTGAATGCCGGCTTCCGTATTGACGGCAACGATCTTGACAACAGCGAGGCCAATCCGCTGAAACAATTCAGCCCCCGCATCAGCGCCAGTTACGCGCTCAGCAGGCAGTGGAACCTCAATGCCAGTTATGGCATGTATTACCGATTGCCCAGCTATACGCAGCTGGCTTTCCAGGATCTGTTCAGCAGCGACAGAAACCGTAACCCAGGCAATTATATCCGCAGCACGCATTATGTGGCCGGCGTGGAGTTCCTGCCTTCCAATGCCACCCGTTTTACCGTGGAGGGCTTCTATAAAAAATACAGCAATTATCCGGTGAGCCTGCTGGATGGGGTGAGCCTGGCCAATAAGGGCACCGAATTTGGCGCCATTGGCAACGAGCCCGTGCAGCAGGATGGCCGCGGCCGGGCCTATGGATTTGAGTTTTTCGCCCAGCAAAAACTCACCAAGCGTTTCTTCGGCATCCTGAGCTACACCTTCTATCGCACGGAGTTCACCAATCTTCAGGGTGAATATATCCGGGCCAACTGGGACAACCGACATCTGCTGAGCCTCACTGGTGGCTACAAGTTCAACCGCAACTGGGAACTGGGCCTGAAATTCCGCTACCAGGGCCCTGCACCCTACAGCCCCTTCGACATGCCGGCCAGCCAGCTCAACTACCTTACCCTGGGCACTGGCGTGCTCGACTTCGGCAATGCCAACAGCCTCACCCTCCGGGCCTTCCATGCCAGCGATATCCGCATCGACAAGAAATGGAATTTCCGCCGCTTCACGCTCGACCTATTCCTGGATATTCAGAACTGGTACAACTCCCAGAATCCCGGTCTGCCCCAATACACCTTTAAGCGCACGGAAGACAACAGTGCCTTCCTCACCACCGATGGCCAGCCCATCCAGCAGAATGGCAGCAATGCCAT
>JALOMZ010000387.1 GCA_025455205.1 Chitinophagaceae bacterium
GTGCAGGAAAAAAAGGCCCGGATACTCAAGATCAAGCTGGGAAAGAACCCGGAAGAAGATATCCTGCGCATGCAGGCCATCCGCCTGGCCGTAGGTAGTGAAATAGGCCTGCGCATTGATGCCAACCAGGGCTGGGACTTTGAAGCCGCCGTGCTCGCCCTTACCGGCATGAAAGAACTCGATATCCAGTTCTGCGAACAGCCCATGCCCAAACTGCTCGACGACAAGATGCCCTCGCTGCGCCGCATCAGTTCCATTCCCATCATGGCCGATGAGAGCGTGTTCAGCCACCACGATGCCGAGCGCCTGATACGCAACCATGCCTGCGATTATATCAACATCAAGCTGAGCAAGGCGGGCGGCATCCAGGAAGCCCTGCTGATTCATGATGTGTGCGACAAGGCCGATATCCCCAATATGCTGGGCGGCATGCTGGAAAGCCGCGTGGCGCTCAGTGCCAAAGTACACCTGGCACTCAGCTGCCCCAATATCCGTTTTTATGACCTGGATACCTGCCTGATGGGCCACCTGACCGACCCGGTAACCAACGGCGTGCAGTATGAGGGCATGACCCTGAAAATTCCGGATCTGCCCGGTATTGGCGCCGATGTTGACCCCGCCTTCCTTCGCAACTGCGAGCGCATTGTGGTGTAAGCCCGGTTCCGGATGCCTTCACCGCTCCCTCCGCCGATGAAACCCTACATTTGCCGCATGAATGCAAAGAAAGTTTCTGAGAGTATCAACCACATGAATGAACTGGTGCTGCCCAACGACACCAATACCTTTGGTAACCTCATGGGAGGCCGCCTGATGTACTGGATGGACATTGCAGCAGCCTATTGCGCCGCCAAGCACTGCAGTGCTCCGGTGGTAACCGCATCGGTAGACAATATCTCTTTCAAGAACCCCATCAAACTGGGGCACTATGTGCATATTGAGGCCAGGGTGACACGCGCCTTTACCACCAGCATGGAAATACACCTCAAAGTGTGGGGCGAAGACACCCTGCACCAGTTCCGCTACGAAAGCAACGAAGCCTATTTCACCTTCGTAGCCCTGGACCCGCACGACAAACCCCGGGCTGTGCCGCAGGTAATACCGGAAACAGATGAAGAAAAGCGATTATATGACGGAGCCCTCCGGCGCCGTCAGCTGCGCCTGATACTGGGCGGCAAGATGAAGCCCGATGAAGCCACAGAACTCAAGGCGCTCTTTGTGCAGGAGAGCTGAGCAACAGCAGATATGCAAAAAGGCTGACCATCAGGTCAGCCTTTTTTTCAGTTCATTGTCTATCTTCTGGAACAGGCCCTCCGGCTGGTACCGCCGCCAGTCGAGGAATTCCTTGAGCTCCACATAGTACTGAAGCTTCAGCTTCCTGAAATCGTACTGGCTGCTTTCCGGCATGTTGAGGCAAACGATCCAGCCATTTTCATCAGCCACATTTTCGTACCACTCCTCGTAATAATCCGGCTCGCTGCTGTGAAAATTCAGCACGTTTTCGGCTATGAGAATAAACTTGGTGATGCCTTCCTGCATGAAGGGGTCAATCACCTCCCGGCGAAAGGTCATGATATCGTTCTCAATGGCATCGTTCCACTCCCCGATGAGTTCAATCACCACGAAGTGCTTTTTATAATCGGCAAACAGCACTTTAAGGAACAGCGTACGGCTGCCCATGTCATCCCATTGCGGATGAATGTAGTAGTTGTATACGGTGGTGGAATATTCGAACTGGCTGTGATCGATACCGAAAAACGGTGACCGCTCATCTTCCTCGCTCACATATTGGTCGCGCCACCGGTAAAATGGTTCCAGGTCCTGCATAACATGCTCCTCGCTGCGAAACCGCAAAGTTACCGGTAGCTCCCTTTTGAAAATCAGCCCCCAAAAATGCATTTGGCCACGGTATTGTTAATAATCCATGGTGCATTTCCGCCACTTTCCCTTTGAGGATATCCCCCGCCGCCCCCCCGATGTAGACAACGCATAGACACGCGTTTTCCTTTCTTCCCTAATTTTCACCCTGATACCCATTTCAGTCCCATGCCAATGCGCCTGCTTCTCCTGAGTCTTCTGATCCTGCCCCTGCTGGCCGCCAGCCAGGGTGCCATGGTAAGCGGCCGTATCCAGAATGAGAAAGGCCAGCCCATGGCTGGTGTGTCTGTGGTGATACTGGGAAGCCCCAGTGGCGTTTCGTCGAACGATAGCGGTTTTTTTCAATTGACCGTGAAGGCCAACAAAGCTTTTGCGCTGGTATTCTCCTATGCAGGCTACAGCACCTACCAGCAGAATTTCCTGCTCAACAAAGGGGAGCATGAAACGGTGGTGATCCGGCTCCAACCCGGCCAGAAGGAATTGCAGGAAGTGAAGGTCACCAGCAAGCGCAGCCGCCAGGAAACCGGCCTGGTGGCCATCAATCCCAAAATGGCCATCGCAAGTCCAGCCCCGGTGGCAGGCATCGAAAACATGATCAAAGTGCTGGTGGGCAGCAACAACGAGCTGAGCAGCCAATACAATGTAC
>JALOMZ010000388.1 GCA_025455205.1 Chitinophagaceae bacterium
CTGCGAAGCTAAGACAAACCGGTTGATTGCCCACCCCCGCTCCCCCCTGTATTGGCATTTTCTTCACGTCATCCCCCGGTACTGAAATGTTCAGCCACCCACTTAGCGTATTTACTACACATTAAAATACTTACATTACATTTGCATGATCCTTAGAACAACTCAACCTTGCCAGCATGACCACCATTCATTTCTACCTGCGGTACCGTACTACCTATGGTCAGACTTTCTTCGTTTCGGGTAATATTCCGGAACTGGGCAACGGCGACCCCGCACAGGCCAAACCCATTCATTACCTGAATGATGAACTGTGGCACCAGTCGTTCGACATTCCCAACGACACGCCGGCATTCAGCTATAAATACATCCTGCGCAACAGCGACGGAACTGAAAGCATAGAGTGGCCCACCGACCGGGTGATTGACATCAAAAAGCTGAAATCGCCGGAGATCCAGGTGCTGGACTACTGGAACTATGCCGGTGAGTTTGAAAACGCCTTTTACACCCAGCCTTTCCGCAATACCCTTATGCAATATGCCGGCGAAAAAGTCAAAGCCGGATCCGCCAGGGGCTTCAACCATGTATTCCGGGTGAAAGCACCCCTGCTGGCCGCAGATGAAACCCTGTGCCTGCTGGGCAGCGATCCGGTTCTGGGCGCCTGGGACACCAGCCAGTGCCTGGTTATGCGCAAGGAAGGCAACTGGTATACCATTGAGCTCAACCTGGCCAAGGCCCAGTTTCCGATAGCTTATAAATACGGGGTTTATAACACCGCCAGCAAATCCTTTGTGCAGTATGAGTCGGGGCCCAACCGCATGGTGTATGGCATGGTGAAGAAGCAGGTGGTGGTAATGCACGATGGCTTTGCCGGTCTGCCTAATAGCAGTTTCCGGGCCGCCGGGGTAGCCATTCCCGTTTTCAGCCTCCGTACACAGGCCGGCCTGGGCGTGGGTGAATTTGCCGATATCAAACTACTGGCCAACTGGGCCCGGCAGGTGGGCATGCGCCTGATACAGCTGCTGCCGGTGAACGACACCACTGCCAACCATAGCTGGACAGACAGCTACCCTTACGCCGCCATTTCTGCCTTTGCCCTGCACCCAATGTACATCAATCTGGAAGCCGTGGCCGGTCGCAAACATGCTGCCCTGCTGAAAGGCCTGGATAAAAAGCGGGAAAAGCTGAATGCCCTGCCCGAAGTAGACTACGAAGCCGTGATGGCCGAAAAGTGGGCCTGCCTCAAAAAGCTGTACGCGGCCTGCAAGGAAGAATGGCTGGCCAGCGAAGATTATACTTTGAAGACAATCGCCACTGGCTGGAACCCTATGCTGCGTTCTGTTACCTGCGCGACAAATACAAGACCACCGAATTCCAGACCTGGAAAACGCACAGCACCTACGACGCCAAAAATGTTGCCAAACTCTTTAGTCCAAAATCCAAGTCCTTTGATGCTATAGCCATTCACCTCTTTGTGCAATGGCACCTGCACCTGCAACTGAAAGACGCTGTAGACTATGCCCACAGCCAGGGCCTGGTGGTGAAAGGCGATATACCCATTGGCATCTACCGCTACAGCTGCGATGCCTGGCAGCAACCGGAACTTTACAACATGGATGCGCAGGCAGGCGCCCCGCCCGACGACTTCGCCATCAAAGGGCAGAACTGGGGCTTCCCCACCTACAACTGGCAGCGCATGCAGGCAGATGGTTTTGCCTGGTGGAAACAGCGCTTTGCACAGATGAGCCTCTATTTCGATGCCTTCCGCATTGACCATATTCTGGGTTTCTTCCGCATCTGGAGCATTCCGCTGCATGCCGTGCAAGGCATCATGGGCCGCTTTGTACCCTGCCTGCCCGTATACATAAACGAATTCTCCGAACGCGGTATCTGGTTCAATTACGACCGCTACTGCAAGCCGTTCATAAACGATGAAATTGTAAACGAATTCTTTGGCGACCAGGCTGAATATGTACGCCAGACCTTCCTCAACAGTATTGGCTTTGGCCAATATGCCATGCAGCCTGATTTCGACACCCAGCGCAAGGTGGAGGCCTGGTTCAGGGAAAATCCTGAAGCCCCGGCCTGGATGGAAGGCAAGCTTTTCGACCTTATCAGCAATGTCATCCTGTTTGAAGAGCCGGGCAGCGAAGGCACCCAGTTCCATTTCCGCATTGCCATGGAAAGCACCCGCAGTTTCCAGTGGCTGGACCCCCATGTTCGGAGCCAGCTGAGCGAGCTGTATGTGAATTACTATTTCCGCCGCCAGGATGCATTCTGGCGTACCCAGGCCATGCAAAAATTGCCCGCCCTGAAAGCTTCTACCGACATGCTCATCTGCGGCGAAGACCTGGGCATGGTGCCCGACTGTGTGCCCGGCGTAATGAAAGACCTGGGCTTCCTGAGCCTGGAAATACAGCGCATGCCCAAGGATCCGAAGAAGAAATTCTTCCATCCGGCCGATGCGCCCTACCTGAGTGTGGTTACGCCCAGCACGCACGACATGAGCACCATCCGCGGCTGGTGGGAAGAAAGCCCCGAAAACACCCAGCAGTTCTACAATGAGCAACTTGGTCAGTCTGGCAATGCACCCTTCTATTGCGAACCCTGGATAAACCGGGCCATCATCACCCAGCATGTTTACTCCCCTGCCATGTGGAGCATTTTCCAGATCCAGGACCTGTTGGGCAGCAGTGCGGCACTGCGCCGGCAGGATCCAAATGAAGAACGCATCAACGTGCCGGCCAACCCCAAACACTACTGGCGTTACCGCGTACATATTGCACTGGAAGACCTTATGAAGGCCGACGAGTTCAACGCCGACCTGCGCCTGCTGCTGCATAGTAGCGGACGGGCTTAGTACTCCGCTGTTGCATGCAATAACAAAGCCTCCGGCCATTCGCCGGAGGCTTTTTCTTTCCGGCAACCACATCCATAAATCAGACTATCTTTCTGCTCCACTATTCAGGTATGCGGCTGCTCCCATTTTATATTGTTTACTGCCTGGCTTTTTGCGGATGGCTTGGCCTTTCAGGATGCGCCAAGGAATACAGCTACGAAAGGCAGCCTGTGCCGCTGAGCCCGGCACCCGACTCGGCAGTGCCCGCGGCCAGGCTTTTCCGGCTGGGGCCATGTACCTCGTGTAATAGCAATTATGGTAACACTACACCCAACAGCTGGAGCCTGCAACTGGAAGGGTCTGCGGTGTGTGGGCCATTCACCCGCACCGTCATCAATCCGGAACGTAACTTCTTCACCTTCTTTGGCCCAACAGCCTGCACACCCGATTCCGGCGTGATTGTGGAAGCCGCATGGTCGCCGCTGGTGTTTGACCGCGACCTGTACCAGGTGAGCACCCAGCGCGCGCAGTTCTACTATTACGACACCATCAGCAATGCCTATGTACTGCTGTCACGCACCAGCCGGCTGCCCTTCAGCCTGGTGATAGAGCGTTACAACCGGCAAACCGGCGAGGCTAAGGGATACTGCAGCGGTTTCCTTTTTTCTGGCAAGGGAGATACAGTGGAGATTAAGGACTTCCGCTTTTCCATCCTGATACCCTGATAATGACAATAGCCCTCTCTATCACCGCCTTTGGCAATACGGGGCTTTTGGCAACAAGCAGGTCTTCACAGCACATCCTGGGCACAGGTCCGGAGACCTGCGCCAGTTAGAGACCTGCGCCAGCAAGCGGCTATTGCAGCGGATTCTTCTT
>JALOMZ010000389.1 GCA_025455205.1 Chitinophagaceae bacterium
CAGCTGGCACCGGTGGTGGGCAAGGTATGCATGGATATGACAATGCTCGACGTAACAGACATTCCCGGGGTGCAGCCCGGCGACCGTGTAGAGGTGTTTGGCACGCAGGTGACGGTGCAGGAAATGGCCCGCTGGAGCCACACCATCCCCTATGAGATCATGACCGGCATCAGCCAGCGCGTAAAACGGGTATATATAGAAGAGACCTGAACGGCAGCCATGCCAGCCAAAGCATTTCAATCCGGCTATCTTTGCCCCGAAAAATTTTAAAAGGACACTACCCTGTGAAGAAAAGAACGGTCATACTCACCATCCTGCTTATCCTGCTGATAGACCAGGTTTTCAAGTTCTATATCAAAACCAGCTTTTACCTGGGCGAAGACCATCGCATCCTGGGCAACTGGTTCCGCCTCCACTTCGTTGAGAACGAAGGCATGGCCTGGGGTTGGAAGCTGGGTGAAAGTGGCAGCTGGGGCAAGCTGGCCCTCACCATCTTCCGGATGGCGGCCGTGGCCTTTGGTGTTTACTATATCGGGCATATCATCAAAAAGAAAGAGCATCCCGGCTTCATCATCTGTGTGGCCATGATCTTTGCAGGGGCAGTGGGCAACCTGATCGACTCCATGTTTTACGGGCTCATTTTCGAAGCCAGCGACCCTATGATGCAAAATGTGGCCCGCCTGTTTCCCGAAGGCGGCGGATATGCCGGATTCCTGCATGGCAAAGTGGTGGACATGCTCTATTTCCCCATCATTCAAAGCACCTACCCCAACTGGTTTCCGGTATGGGGCGGTGAGCCGTTTGAGTTTTTCAGCCCGGTGTTCAATATTGCCGATGCCAGTATTTCCATTGGCCTGATTATAATATTGCTGTTCCAGAATCGTTTCTTCAAAAAACAGGAAGAACCGTCCAAACATCCCACAGTGGAAACCAACGTATCTGCCGGGGATGATGCACAGGTGCTCTAAACAATCAACGCCGAGTATGAAGAAAGGCATGGAAAAATGGGGTTTTGCGCTGGCTTTACTGCTGCTGGTGGCCTGCTCCAAGGAATTAAGTCTGGAACAAGGAGATGCCACGCCGCCGGGCAACACGTCGGAAGGCACACTGTCTGGTTCGCCGGGCGCCTGTGCCAATATGGAGGTGCTGGGAGCCTATGGCCAGGGACTGGCGCTCGATACTGGCAACAACAAGCTGCAGGTAGAGGTCAATTTCACCAAGGAAGGCTCTTGGTACATCTACACCGATACGGTGAATGGCTTCTGGTTCACCGGCACAGGCACCGTTGCTGCTCCCGGCCTGCTGACCGTGCAGCTGCAGGGTAAGGGCTCTCCGGTGAACCCGGGCACCTACAACTTTACCGTGAAGTACAAGGGCAATACCTGCACCACGTCTGTAACCGTGTACCAAACCGCCACCGCCACCGCCGGTGATTATTTCCCTATGACTGCCAGCAGCTGGTGGACTTACCTGGACAATGATCCCGCGGCCCTGCCCTCCGATACTGCGTATCAGCTGGCTACAGGTACCACCGCTTCGGTGGGAGGCACAACCTATAATCTGTTCACCATTCAAAGCCCCGGCTTTAAGGATTCGGCCTATTTCCGCAAGAGCGGAGGCGATTATTACCAGTATGGCAATCTGGACCTCACTGGAAGCGCTGACAGGCCGGTAGTGGCAGAGTGGGTGTTTCTCAAGGACAATGTGGCCGCAGGCACCAAATGGCAGAGCAGCGAGCAAACGGCCACTATCTCCGGCGCGCCGCTGAAGATTCGTCTGGCCTTTGAGTTGCTCACCAAGGATGTGGCAGCACTGGTAGACAACAAGGTGTTTGCCAACACCATCAAGGTGAAAACCACCCTGCAGGCGCAGCTCAGCGGCACTACCTGGTCGGATGTAGCCAGCTTTGAGTCGTGGTATGCCCGGGGCATTGGCCTGATCAATTTGACCCTGCCGGCTCCGGATATCGGCGGCTACCGGGTGATAAAATACAATGTGAAATAAGCAGGAGCAGGGAGGTCCTGCGCCTCCGCGGCCCTTGCCAATAAAAAAATCCTGTGGCTGGTAGCTACAGGATTTTTTGTGACGTTTTTTTCGGATGCAGCCCTAAAGACAAAGACCGGGGATTACCGGGGGAAAGGAAGCTGCAGGTGATGCACCCGCAACGGCGCTGATCAGAACAAACCGAAGAGCTGGCTGTCGATTTTCTGGATGATCTCGCCCAGGTCTTCTTCTTTCTCGGCAAAATTATTCTTGTCAACATCCACTACCAGCACCGGGCCTTCCGTGTAGGATTCAATGAAGCGGGTGTAGTATTCGTTGAGTTTCTTCAGGTAATCCAGGCGGATATTCTCTTCATACTCGCGGCCACGCTTTTGTATTTGTCCCACCAGGGTAGGTACCGAAGCCCGCAGGTAGATCAGCAGGTCGGGCGGCTGCACCATGCTGCGCAGGGTTTCGAAAAACTTGAAGTAGTTGTCGAAGTCCCGCTTGCTCATGAGG
>JALOMZ010000074.1 GCA_025455205.1 Chitinophagaceae bacterium
ATCCACCACCACCGCCTGGCGGTGCAGGCGGCTGCTGTTTTGGGCAGTAGCGGACACAGCCAGCAGCAGCAAGGGAATCCATTTAACCATGCATCGTTGTTTGACGGAAGGTAAAGCAGGATGCAATACCCGCCGCCGGACATCTGCCACACTGGGATTGGTTCTTCATTTGCCCGGGATTTGGTAACATTGGTGGCGGCATTAATCCTGCCTGCCCCAAGCCATGGACCTGACCTCTCTGTTGCGCCGGCATTATGCTTTATTAGGGGATGACCTGGTACAGGCCATCGAAACACACGGCACCCATTTTGAAGCCAATGCGGGAACCACGCTCCTGCGCGAAGGGCAGTACGTGAAAGTGGTACCGCTGGTATTGCAGGGTACGGTAAAGGTTTTCAGCCGCACCGAAGAGAAGGAACTTCTGCTTTACTACATCCGGCCCAGTGAGAGTTGTGTAATGAGTTTTGCCGCTGGAATGGGTAATGAGCCCAGCAAGATCATGGCGATAACGGAGGAAGATACGCAGCTGTTGCTGTTGCCGGTGGAGAAGATACGTGAATGGGTTACTGCATTTCCCCGCATCAACCTGCTTTTTTTTAACCAATACAACCAGCGGTATGCAGAGCTCATTGATACGATTAACCAATTGCTGTTTCACCGGCTTGACGGCAGAGTGTACGCTTATTTGAAGGAACAGGCGCGGCTACGGAACACCAGCCATCTGGACATCCGCCACCGTCAGATTGCCCGCGACCTGGGCACCGCGCGGGAAGTGATTACCCGGGTTATGAAGCGGCTGGAACAGGAAGGCAGGCTGCGACAGGCAGATGGAATTATTGAATTGTGCTGATCTGGTGATGATGGTCACCAGATCAGATGAACAGCGGCTGTTAGTTTTATCGCATGAAAAATAAATGGTGGCGATTGGCCCTGGTCTGCCTGCTGTGCGTACTGGTTGCCTGGGGCGTGGCAAGGCTGATCGCATCCATCCAACACTAAATCATTTCTAACCACAAAATCCAATCATCATGAAGAAGAACATGGGCGCTGCCGACCGTATCATTCGGGTTGTACTGGCTGCTCTATTTGCTGTGCTGTATTTCACCGGCACTGTTACCGGCACCCTGGGCATGGTGCTGCTGGTGCTGGGCGGTGTTTTCCTGGCCACCAGTCTCATCAGTTTCTGCCCCCTGTATACATTGGTGGGTATCAGCACCTGCCCCAAAAAATAATGGAGCGTTGCTGCAAAGCTGGCCGGCCGCAGGGAATGCCTCTGCAGCCGGCTTTTTTTATGCATCCTGCCATGCTTGTAATCTTCGTATTTTGCTTCCTGTGAAACGATATTTCCGTAAAAATATGGGCCGCACCGACCGGATTATCAGGGTATCCCTGGCCGTTTTGTTTTTCGCCCTGTATTACACAGACACCATTACCGGTGTGTTGGGCCTGGTGTTGCTGGTGCTGGGCATTGCCTTCGTCACCATCAGCCTGTTTTCATTCTGCCCATTCTATCCGCTGCTGGGTGTCAACACCTGCCGCAAAGCTGCCACTGGTGAGCGGACCGATGAGAAGCGTTGAATGGGGTGGGTTGTTAACTGGTAAAAATCTGCCGGCCTCCGCATGAATGGCATATTGCGGCTTTCCTTACATTTATCGTTGACTAAATGTAACCAACGATATGCAATCGCCTTTACATGCCTTCCTGCACTGGGAGCAACAAATGCCCGATAAGATTTTCCTGCGCCAGCCTTTTGAGGAGGGCATGCGCACCTGGACCTGGCGCCAGTGCGGCGATGAGGTGCGGCGCATAGCCCGCGCCTTGCAGCAGATGGGATTGCAGCGCGGCGACCGGGTGGCCCTCCTGTCGAAGAATTGTGCCCACTGGATCATGGCCGACCTGGCCATCATGATGGGCGGTTTTGTGAGCGTACCCCTCTATGCCACCATTACGGCAGATACCATTCTGCAGATTCTGGAACACAGTGGCAGCAAAGCCATCCTGGTGGGCAAGCTGGATCATTTTGCCACGCAGGCAGCCGGCATACCGGAGTCGGTGGCAGACATACATGTGGAGGCCTATGGCAACCGCGGCACCTACAGCTGGGAAGTCTTGTTGCAGGAGCATGCGCCCCTCACAGAACCTATGCTGCCTTCCGGGGATGATGAATTGCTCACCATCATGTATACCTCCGGTACCACCGGCAATCCCAAGGGGGTGATGCATTCGGTGGGCACCTTCCGCAGTGTCACCGAACTGCTCACCCATATCGGCATTCAGGAGCACCCCGATATTTTCAGTTTCCTGCCGCTCAGTCATATTGCCGAACGCATAGGCATTGAGATCACCGGCATTGTGCGCGGCGGCAGTTTCTCCTTTCCCTATTCCCTGGAAAGCTTTGCTGCCGACCTGCAGGCGGCACAGCCCACCCACTTTTTTGCCGTGCCCCGTCTCTGGCAGAAGTTTCGCGAAAAGGTGAATGAAAAGCTGCCCGAAGAAAAGCTGCGCCGTCTCTTGCGCATCCCCATCCTCAGCAGCATCGTGAAGAGGAAGATCCGCAAGAGCCTGGGCCTCTCGCGGGCCACCCGCATTTTTGTGGGTGCGGCACCCATATCTGTGGAACTGCTGGAATGGTACAAGCGGCTGGGCATTGAGATCCTCCAGGCCTATGCCATGACAGAAGATTGCATCTACGGCCACTTCAACCTGCCGGGGGCCAATAAGCTCGGCACCGTGGGCCGGCCACTGCCGGGCCTGCTAACCCGTATCAGCCCGGAGGGCGAAATACAGGTAAAATGTACCGGCGTCATGAAAGGATACTACAATGAGCCCGAGCTGACAGCAGAGGTGTTCACAAACGACGGATACCTCCGCACCGGCGACAGAGGGGAGTACGACAGCGAAGGATACCTCAGCATCACAGGCCGGCTGAAAGACCAATTCAAAACCGACAAAGGAAAATACATTGCCCCCGGGCCCATCGAGCTCGAATTGCTGGCACACTCCTATATCGACCAGGTATGCGTGGTGGGCATGGGCATTCCACAGCCCATTGCTCTGACCATCCTGTCGGCCGAAGGGGTGGAAGGGGTAGACCGCCATGCCATTGAAAAAAGCCTGGTCACCGCTGTGGCGCGCCTTAATACCACCCTTCAGTCATACGAGCGTATTGAGAAGGTGGTCATTTTGCCCGAACCCTGGACGGTGGAGAACGGTCTGATGACCCCCACCCTCAAGGTGAAGCGGAATGAACTGGAAAAAATTTACCTCGGCCGCTACCCCGAATGGTACCATCAGCCGGGCGAGGTGATATGGGTATGATTATCCGGCCTGGCTTATTTGGGAAATCCTTGCACACCAAAGTGCTGCCGAAGGCCGTTTTTTGCAGCATGATGCGTTTATCCCTTTGGCTGTTCATGTTTACAGCTTTCCTGTCGGCCTGCCGATCGGGTGAGGCTGTGCCGGATGTGTCTGACCTGGCCGCTCAAACCGTGGTCAGGCGCTTTGATCAGGATTTCTTTGCCCTGGATACCAATAATTTGCCCCAGGGCCTCCAGCGCCTGCAGCAGCAATACCCTCAGTTTATGACCCAGTACCTGGGCTTTGTGCTGGGTATCAACCCGCAGGATCCACGGTCCCTGGATGCCATCCGGGCTTTCCTGCACAGCTACCGCGGCATTTACGATACGGCCCGGCAGGTGGCGGACCAATGGCTGCCACAGATGGAGGAAGACCTGCAACTGGGGCTGCGGCTCATGCAGCATTATTTCCCGGGCTGGAAGCCGGAACAGCCTTTTGAGATCATTCCCTTTATTGGTCCTATGGATGCCTATGAACCATTTGCCATTGGCGACTATGGTGATGTGCGCACCCCAACCGGCGTGGGTGTGGCCATGCAGTTGCACCTGGGAGGCAACGCATCGGTATATGAAGCCGGCCGGCAGGGCGGGGCCTTATACGATTATCAAACCCGTCGATTCACACCTGAAATGATGGCGGTGAATGCCTTGAAGAATGTAGTGGAAGATGCATTTCCCTACCGCGCCGCCGGCCTCACCCTGGTGGAAGAAATGGTGGAAAAGGGAAAGCGCCTTTATGTTTTGAAAAAGCTGATGCCTGATACCCCCGACTCGCTGCAGCTGGGCTATACAGCGGCCCAGTTGAAGGGTTGCGAGGCCAATGAGGCCCTTATCTGGAATTTCTTTGTGAAGAACGACCTGCTATTCAGCAAGGAGGCACTCATTAACCAGAATTACATCAAAGACGGTCCCAAAACCCAGGAACTGGGCGAAGGGGCGCCCGGATACATCGGATTGTTTGTAGGTCGCAAGATTGTGGAGTCGTATATGCAGAAAAACCAGGGCACCACCCTGGAAACCCTGATGAAAATGCCGGCCCGGGAGGTGTTTGACCTGTCGGCCTACAAGCCTTAGGTCTGTTTGCGCACCAACTCCAGCATTTGACAGCTGGAACGACCAGTAATCAATAATTAATAATCAGTAATCAATTAGCCTTCATGGGGGCAATCAGATCGAATGCGGGGATCTGCACACGGAATTCCCGCTGATCGAGCAGGTTGGTCATGAAGTAATGCCCCCACATCTTCCCCATTTCGCTCTTGAGGTTGCAGCCGCTTACGTACTGGAAGGTTTCGCCCGGCGTAAGAATAGGCTGCTGGCCCACCACTCCATCGCCATCCACTTCCCGGTATTCTCCGCAACTGTCGAAAATATCCCAGTGCCGGCGCATCAGCTGCACCGAAAATGCGTTATGGTTCTCCAGGGTGATGCGGTAGGCGAACATGAATTCCTGCTGCATCGGATTGCTGAAGTCCGGCTGGTAAAAGGTTTCCACCGTTATTTCTACCCCCTGTGTTATGAGCGAATGCATCAGGCAATGGGTTCAGATGAATGAATATACGCTCTATTTAACCCCGTGTTTCCAAAAAAGTTGTTAGAGAATGCCAGCGGGTTATAAAATAGGGCCCAAACTTAAAACGGCAGAAGTATAGCCCCCTTACTTTTGCAGCAATTTTTTTGCGGCCACCACCGCGCTTACCTAAACAAGGGATAATCATGAAAATTGCTGTAGCCAAAGGAGATGGAATTGGTCCTGAAATTATGGACGCCGTTTTGGGCATTTTTAATGCGGCCGGGGTAGCCCTGGAATACGAGTATGTAGACATGGGCAAATGGGTATTCGACAAGGGCTACAGCAACGGCATGACACCCGAGGCGCAGCAAACCATTGAAAATCTGGGCATTCTGTTCAAAGGCCCCATGGAAACACCCAAAGGAAAGGGCGTAAAAAGCGTGAATGTAACGGCACGGAAAACCTGGAATACCTATGCCAACAAGCGGGTATTCCAAACCCTGCATGGTGTGGACACGGTATTCAGCAAGGCCGGTATCCCCATTGATATCACCGTGGTGCGCGAGAATATTGAGGACACCTACGGCGGCATTGAGCACATGCTTACCCATGATGTTGCCCTCAGCCGGCGCTTCATCACCCGTCCGGGCAGTGCGCAGGTGATCCGCTATGCCTTTGAAATGGCCAAAAAGAAAGGGGCCCGTCGTGTTACCTGCGGCCACAAGGCCAATATTATGAAGATCACAGATGGCCTCTTCCTGGAGATCTTTTACGAAGTGGCCAAAGAATACCCCGACCTGAAGGTGGATGATGTGATTGTAGACGACCTGTGCATGAAAATGGTGACGCGCCCCGATCTGTTTGATGTGGTGGTGCTTACCAACCTGCAGGGCGACATCGTGAGCGACCTCTGCGCTGGCCTCGTGGGCGGTCTCGGCTTCGCGCCCAGCGCCAACATCGGCGACCATATTTGCATTTTCGAGGCGGTGCATGGCACTGCCCCGGATATTGCAGGCAAGAACATTGCCAACCCCACCGCGCTCTTGCTGAGCGGCATTGCCATGCTGCGACACCTGGGTCTGATGGAAAATGCTGCCAATATTGAGAACGCCCTGCTCTATACCCTCGAAAGCGGCGTGCATACCGGCGATTTCGGCGATAAGGCCACGCCCAGTGTAAATACCACTGAGTTTGCCAGCGCCATTATCAGCAACCTGGGCAAAACGCCCGCCCATGGCGCCAAACCCTTGCTGCCCAACAAGCCGGTAACCCAAACCCACTTCAAACTGGAGAAGAACCCCATGCTGGTGAGTGAGGAAATGGCCGGAGAGCAAATTGTTGGCGTGGACCTCTTCATTGAGAGCGCCGAGCAGCCCACCGAAGTGGCCAATAAACTGCTGGCACATACCGGCGACCTGTTCAAACTGGTGACCATCAGCAACCGCGGTACCCAGGTATGGCCCAAGGGCAGCGTGTTCACCAACCTCATCAACCAGTACCGCTGCCGTTTTGAAAGCCTGGAAGAAGCCCCGCTTACCCAGGTGGATGTGCTGGAATTGTACAGGAAAGTAATGGCCGACTTTAAAGTGTGCTCCCTGGAACTCCTGAATATGTGGGACGGCAAGAAGGCTTACAGCCTGGCCCAGGGACAGTAGTGAGTCCAAAGTCTATAGTCCGTAATCGATAGAAGAGGTATAGATATTCGTTATCGCCCGGTGCTGAGGTACCGGGCGTTTTTTATGGCTTTGGCCGTCTGCCTGGGGTGAATTCACCCTCTTTTTGTTAAACATTCGTTAACCGGACCAATCTCACCCAACCCTTTTGACATGGCGGGGAGTACTGTGTGTGTAATCCGATTATAAACACACAAAAAACACAGACCATGAAATCCCCCGCATCCAAACTCACCCTCGCCATTGCCCTGCTGGGCGCCCTCCTTACAGGCTGTACCAAAACACCGGTGGCCGTTCCCCAGCGCCCCGGCCAGGATCAGCCCCAGCAGCAGCCTTCTGGCATCACCCTCACCTTCGAAGCGCCCGGGCAAACCGGCATCCAGGCCGATTCGGCCACCATTTGGCTGGAGCAGGCCGGCCGTGGCCAGCAGCAGGCCCGGGTAAAAATCCAGGCCAGCAACGATAAGCAAAGCACTGGTCTGATCCAGCTGCCTGCAGGCGATTATGTGGTGAATTATGTAATGCTCACCAATGCCCAGGGCAAAATTGTGTATGCGTCACCCCGCCAGCAGTCGGAGAAAGCTTCCCAGGTGGTACGTCCCTTACCCCAGACTATTACCGCAGTCTCAAAAGGCACCGCCATTGCGCTGGAAGTATTGCCGGTAAACGCCGCCGACCGGGCCCAGATGTTTGGTTATCCCAACGATGTTTTCAGGGCGCAGCAAATGATTCGCGTTAATGTATTGGTTGGAATCACAGTAGGTAAAACCCTGTACAACCAGTTCGACGCTCCCCTCGAGATAACCTGGTACGATGCCCAGGGCCAGGCCCAAGTACAACTGATGCAACTGCCTGCGCAGCAATACGGCTTACACACCATTGGACTGCCTGCCGAGGGTACCCGTTTTGAACTGCGCCTGCGTAAATGGGAGCAGACATTCGAAAAGGTAGTACTGGGCAACCAACTGCATGAGGACCTGATGATTGAAATAGCCGGCCACATGGCAGCGCGCCAGCTGAAAGAAGAAATGACCTGGCACGAAGTAGAAGGTGAATTCCGCGCCTACAGCCGTAAGACATACGAATACGATGCTGCCGGCCGCGTGATCAAAACCTTGTATTACCAGAAGAAGCCGCAGAGCGCGGACCTCCAATTGCAGAGC
>JALOMZ010000075.1 GCA_025455205.1 Chitinophagaceae bacterium
TCGGCCATGGAGGCGATGTCTGCTGCCAATTCGATCATGGGCACCGATTCGCCAAACCACACAATATGAGGTCGCAACTGGGCACCGTCTTCGGCCTTGTCGCCCAGCTGTATATCGCCCCTGATATCATAAATGAGCTGACTATTCCGCTCACTGCGCATTTTCAGGATCTCGCCATGCAGGTGCACAATGCGGCTGCTGCCACCCCGTTCGTGCAGGTCGTCTATATTCTGCGTAATAATGGTGACATCGAAATGTTCTTCCAGCGCTGCCAGTCCATAGTGTGCTGCATTGGGCTCCGCTTTCAGCACTTCCCGGCGGCGGTAGTTATAGAAATCCAGTACCAGCTGCGGGTTCCGCCGCCAGGCATCGGGGGTGGCCACATCTTCAATGTCGTATCCGTTCCATAACCCATCGTCGCTGTCGCGAAAGGTTTTCAGTCCGCTTTCGGCGCTGATGCCGGCGCCGGTAAGGACCACCAGGTTCTTCTTTTTAGCCATGGTCAAATGTACATTGTTCTTCCAGGTGTTAGCGCAGCGCACCTGCAAGAACAACGCGGCAATGAATATGAGTTCAGGATTGCAAATCCAATGTCATTTAGTTAGCAGTAGCCGCATTGTTCATCTGCGCAAATCTGCGCAAGAATCTGCGTCATCTGCGGGAAATATCCCCCGCAGATCTCGCCGATTGAAAACCGCAGATCCCCGCAGAATATTAACTAAACGACATTCGCTTCGCATCCCTATTCTGTCGCTTGCAGCGACAAATGAATTCATCAGACACCTCAGGTTTGGTCGCCACAGGCGACAGGATAATGCTGCGGAACTGCAAGTTCCGAAGAGCGACGCAGGCTCATTCCAACCATCCGAAGCTTTTCTCCACGGCCTTCTTCCAGCTGGCATAGAGCGCATTGCGCGTGGGGAGGTCCATAGCAGGCTGCCAGCGTTGTTGTATCTGGTGGTTAGCCCGCAGGGATTCCAGGTTGCTCCAGTAGCCGGCGGCCAGGCCGGCGGCATAGGCAGCACCGAGGCAGGTGGTTTCGTGCACCTGCGGCCTTTGTACCGGCACCTGCACCATATCGGCCTGGAACTGCATGAGCAGCTGGTTGGCCGTCATGCCCCCGTCTACATTGAGCACATCCAGCTGAATACCGCTGTCGGCCTCCATGGCCTGCAATACATCGAGAGTTTGATATGCAGTAGCTTCCAGCACGGCACGGGCAATATGCCCTTTGGTGGCAAAGCCGGTAAGGCCGGCAATGATGCCCCGGGCATCGCTGCGCCAATAGGGAGCATAGAGGCCGCTGAAGGCCGGCACAAAGCAAACGCCACCATTATCCGGTACACTGGCAGCCAGGCTTTCGATCTCTGCACTGCTGCGGATGATGCCCAGGTTGTCGCGGCACCACTGCACCAGCGCACCCGTGATGGCAATGCTGCCTTCCAGTGCATACTGCACCGGCGTCTTGCCCAACTGATAGGCTACCGTCGTCAATAGACCTTTCGTGGAGGGCACGATCTTGCTGCCGGTGTTCATGAGCATGAAGCAACCCGTACCATAGGTGTTCTTGGCCTGCCCGGCGTCGAAGCAGGTCTGGCCTACCAGGGCCGCCTGCTGGTCGCCCAGGATGCCCATGACTGGTATGCCTTTAAAGCTTCCTTCACCGATGGTGCCGAAAAAGCCCGAACTGGGCTGAATGGAGGGCAGCATGGCCCGCGGAATGTTTAGTGCGGCGAGGATCTCCTCATCCCAGTCGAGCGTGTGCAGGTTCATCAGCTGCGTGCGGCTGGCGTTGGTCACATCCGTTTTATGCTCACCCGTATGTTTCCAGAGCAGCCAGGTATCGATGGTGCCAAACAGGGCATCGCCCTTTTCGGCATCGGCCTGCAGGCCTTCCACATGGTCCAGCAGCCATTTCAGTTTCAGCGAACTGAAATAAGTTGCAAAGGGCAGCCCCGTTTTTTCCTGCCAGGCATTGAGTCCGAAACGGCTATTCATCTCTTTCACGAGCGCATCGGTGCGGGTGTCCTGCCATACAATGGCGTTGTAGTATGGCTTTCCGCTGTGCCGGTTCCACACCACCGTGGTTTCGCGCTGGTTGGTCACCCCAATGGCGGCAATATCTGCCGCGGTGAGGCCTTTGCCAATGAGGGCTTCCGCGGCCACGGTCTTTACTTTGGTGACGATCTCCTCCGGGTCGTGCTCCACCCATCCGGGCTGGGGGTAGATCTGCCGGTGCTCCTGCTGGGCAATAGCTACAATCCGGCCTTGCTGGTCAAACACCAGGAACCGGCTGGAGGTAGTGCCCTGGTCTATGGCGGCAACGTATTTCATGGGCAATGCAATCAGTGCAGGGAAGATACACGAAAACAAAAAGCGGCCGCCGGAAGGCTTGCGTTGAGGCTGTTTCGCCTTTAACCAGCTTTTGATGCCACCATTGCGCGGCCTTGTGCCCGGGCGGAGTACATTCGCAGCTATAAAACCTGAAGCATGACCTACACTGCACATATCCAGAAGCTGCCCCGCTATTACCTGCCCCAGGATTTTAAGGTGACCACCTGGGAAGCGCTGGAGCCCTTTTTCAAGGAACTGCTGGATCGCCCGCTCAACAGCCTGTCCGACCTGCAGCAATGGCTGCACGACAGCAGCGAGGTGGAAGCTGCCATCAGCGAAGATGCCTGCTGGCGACAGATCAAAATGACCTGCGATACGGAGAACAAGGAACTGGAAAAGGCCTTTGAGTTCTTTGTGCTGGAAATTCAACCCCGCATACAGCCCTATGCCGATGCACTGAACAAGAAGCTGGTGAACTGCCCCTTCACCGCCGAGCTGGACCCGGCACAGTATCATACCTACCTGCGCTCCGTTAAGAAAAACATCGAACTCTTCCGCGAGGAGAACATACCACTGCAGGCCGATTTGGGGGTGCTGCAGCAACAGTATGGCCAGATCACCGGTCGCATGACCATCACCCATAATGGCCAGGAATACACGCTGCAGCAGGCCGCCAAGTTCCTCCAGAGCAAGGACAGGAGCGAACGCGAAACGGTGTACCGCAGCATACAGGAGCGGCGCCTGCAGGACAAGGAGGCGCTCAACGAACTTTTCAGCAAGCTATTGGAAAAGCGTCACCAGGTGGCGCTGAATGCGGGCTTCGCCAACTACCGCGATTTCAAATTCAAGGAGCTGGGCCGATTCGATTATTCTCCCGAAGAATGTACCCAGTTTCAGGAAGGCGTGAAACACCATGTACTGCCGCTGGTGAATGAGATCTACCGGCATAAGCAGACAAAGCTGGGCGTGGACACACTCCGTCCCTGGGACCTCGATGCGGAGCCGGCCGGACTGGAGCCGCTGCGCCCGTTCAAGACCGGGGAGGAATTGCTGCAGAAGAGCATTGCCGTGCTGGAAAAACTCAATCCCTTCTTTGCCGACTGCTTCCGCACCATGCAGACGATGGGGCATTTTGACCTGGAAAGCCGAAAGGGGAAAGCACCCGGCGGCTACAATTGCCCCCTGGCAGAAAGTGGTGCCCCCTTCATATTCATGAATGCCGCCGGCCAGATGGATGATGTAACCACCATGGTGCACGAAGGCGGCCATGCCGTACACAGCTTCCTGGCGCACCCGCTGGAGCTCACTGCCTTCAAGGAATATCCCATGGAGATTGCCGAAGTGGCCAGCATGGCCATGGAACTGTTTACCATGGACCATTGGGAGCCTTTCTTCGACAATGCCGAAGAATTGAAACGCGCCAAGCAGCACCAGCTGGAAAGGGCCATCACCATCTTCCCCTGGATTGCCACCATCGACAAGTTCCAGCATTGGATCTATACCCATCCCGGCCACAGCCTGGAAGAACGCGCAGCTGCCTGGACCGCCATCCTGCAGGAGTTCAGCACCGATGTGCTGGATGTGAGCGGCTTGGATGCCTATCGCCAGTACAGCTGGCAGCGGCAGCTGCACCTGTTTGAAGTGCCTTTCTATTACATCGAATACGGTATTGCGCAGCTGGGCGCCATTGGCCTCTGGATGCAGTATAAGCAGAACCCGCAGCAGGCGCTTGACAACTATATGAATGCCCTGAGCCTGGGCGGTACGCGCACGTTACCGGAACTGTATGAGGCTGCCGGCCTGAAGTTTGACTTCTCACCGGCACATATCAAAACGCTAATGGAATTTGTGAAGGCGGAGATGGATAAGCTCTGACGTTTTATGTTACGACCGTCTTAGCCGTGTCTCGCCTCCGGGAAATCCCAATGTCATAGCCGTGTCTCGCCCTCAGGCGGACACGGCGTTTTTATTATCGTACAGGCATTTGCGTTGTTCTGCTACGTCATGGCATGAAAAGGCAATAACTTTTTCATCGTCGCCACAGGCGACAACATAAGCCTGCGGAACTGCAAGTTCCGCAGAGCGTTCGGCGCCGGTATGCTATTTCCGGCATTTGCTGCAGATGCCGCTCACCACCATTTCCACCTTGGTGGCCTCAAATCCTTCCGGCATGCGCACATAGGGAACATGCACATCATCGAGGCATTGGGTGGAGCCACAGCGCACGCATACAAAATGCACGTGGTCATCGTGGTGGTGGCCCTGCTCGCAGCCGCCTTTGCAGAGTGCATAGCGGGCGGCGCCGTCGGAGCCGGGGATGGAATGGATGATGCCTTTTTCGGTAAAGGCCTGCAGGGTGCGGTAAATGGTTACGCGGTCCAGCCCATGCAGCGACGACTCAATATCGCTGTGCCGGAGGGCACTGGCATTATGGTTCAGGAACAGCTGCAGGATGTTGCGCCTGCCCTCTGTAACACTGAGGTTGTTCCTTTTCAGAATATCGATGGTGGGGTCCTGCATGGCCGCGGGTATTTCTGGATCACTGTGGACTGTTCCCGAAAATATTATTTACAAAGTTACCGCGGTCTTTTTCTTTGAGCAAACCGGCGGCATCCTCCTTCAGGGCATCCACCTCTTTTTGTTTCAGGCCATCGTAAATGCCCCGCACCCGGCCCTGCCGGTCCACCAGCGCCAGGAACTGGGAATGCATGAACTGGTCTTTTATATCGCCCACGTTATTGGTGGGATCGTCAATATGATAGCTCTCGCGGGCCATCTTGTAGAGTTCCAGCTTATTGCCGGTAACAAACTGCCACTGCTTGCCGTCGGCCCCAATGCTGTCGGCATAATGCTTCAGCATGGGAATGCTGTCCACCTCCGGCTGGCAGGTGTGGCTCAGGATGGCGAAGCCCGGTTCGTTGCGGTAGGCTTCGTACACGGTCTTGAGCTTGCCGTTCATGTTGGGACAGATGCCCGTACAGGTCACGAAGAAGTAATTCGCCACATATACTTTTCCTGCCAGCTGGTTTTGGGTAACCGTATCACCGGCCTGGTTTACGAATTGGAAGGGTTTTACATAGCTGATCACGGGCAGTTTGCTCTTCCAGTTGTCGGTTCCGCGAAACAGAAAGAAATAAAATCCGGCCAGTATAACCAGGAAGGCGCCCCCATAGAACAATAACTTGCCTTTGACACTCATAATGGACAAAGTTATCGGATCGTAAGCAGCAAATGACCTACATTTGCATCACTGTTGCAAAACAGTGGTTAAATAATATCGAATACATTGATCAAGATAAACTGGGACCGTTTGGGCATTGCTGCTTCCCTCGCCTGCGCCATTCACTGCGCGGTGATGCCGCTTTTTTTTACCAGCCTGCCCTTGTTCGGCATCAATATCGTTGACAATAAGTCCTTTGAGTTCTTCATGATTGGCGTGGCCATGGTAGTGGGGATCCTGGCTTTGCGCCATGGTTTCCGCTGGCACCACCACCGTTATGTGCCCATGGTGCTGTTCATTGTTGGCATTGGCCTGCTGGTGGCCAAGGAAATGGTGTGGGACCATCCGCTGTGGATGGTGATTGGTGCCGTAGCATTTATTGTGGCCGCCCATTTCCTGAATTACCGCATGTGCCGCCAGGCCAATCATTGCCACAGCAGCGATTGCAACCACTAAAGATTGAGCCAATGGTCTTTTAACCACAGAGGCTCCAGGAAGGCACCAGGAATAATTCCAGGAGACACCTATTTGCCTGGCCCTTGTGGCGATTTCATCACAGGCGCATTTGAGACAGTTGCTGTCCGCTTGCTGTTCGACTTATTATCTCTCTTTCGAAAATAGAACGGGCCCCTCCTTGCGGAGAGACCCGTTGCCTTATTGGTTGTTGCAAGGGATGCTACACTCTTTCCGGTGCCAGGCCCCAGTGTTCGGGGCTGCGCCAGAGGCTGCTCAGCAGGAGTTCGCGCATGAAGAAGAACTCCTTGGGCAGTTTGTCGTATACCGAGCTGAATAGTTCTTCGTGTCCGAGGATCTCTTTTTTCCAGAGCTCGCGGTCTACTTCCATGATTTTGGCAAATTCCTCCTTACTGAATTCGAGGCCATTCCAGTCCATGTCCTTGTAACGGGGCATCCAGCCGATGGGGCTTTCCACGCCCATGCTCAGGCCTTTGGCACGGTTAACGATCCACTTGAGCACGCGCAGGTTCTGTCCGAAGCCCGGCCAGGCAAAATTGCCGTTCTCGTCTTTGCGGAACCAGTTCACGCCAAAGATGCGGGGCGGGGCGGGCAGGTCGCGGCCAAACTGCAGCCAGTGGTTCCAGTATTCGCCGGCATGGTAGCCCATGAAGGGCAGCATGGCAAAGGGATCGCGGCGCACCTTGCCCACTTCGCCAAAGGCGGCGGCGGTCATTTCGCTGCCCATGGTGGCGGCCAGGTATACGCCAAAGTTCCAGTTGAAGCTCTGGTATACCAGCGGCATGGTGGTGGCGCGGCGTCCGCCGAAGATGAATGCATCGATGGGTACACCAGAAGGATCATCCCATTTCTCATCCAGCACCGGGTTGAGGCTGGCGGGGGCGGTAAAGCGGGCATTGGGGTGGGCGGCGGGCTTGCCACTGGTTTTGTCGTAGGGCTGTCCGTGCCAGTCTATGAGACCATCGGGCACTTCCTTGGTCATGCCTTCCCACCAAACATCGCCATCGGGGGTGATGGCCACATTGGTGAAGATGGTGTCAGATTTAATGGAGGCAATGGCGTTGGGGTTGGTTTTTTCATTGGTACCCGGGGCCACGCCAAAGTATCCGGCTTCAGGGTTGATGGCGTAGAGTTTGCCGTCTTCGCCCTTGTGTATCCAGGCAATATCATCGCCCACGGTGGTCACTTGCCATCCTTCCATGCCTTTGGGCGGCACCATCATGGCAAAGTTGGTTTTGCCACAGGCGCTGGGGAAGGCCGCAGCCACATAGCTCTTGTCGCCATCCGGGCTCTTCACGCCCAGGATGAGCATGTGCTCGGCCAGCCATCCTTCTTCGTGTCCCATCACACTGGCAATGCGCAGGGCGAAGCATTTCTTACCCAGCAGGGCGTTGCCGCCATAGCCACTGCCATAGCTGATGATGAGCCTTTCTTCGGGGAAGTGGGAAATGTATTTCACGGTGGGGTTGCAGGGCCACTTCACGTCCACGCCACCGGGCTTCAGCGGGTCGCCTACGGTATGGATGCACTTCACCCATTCGCCGGGCTTCATGTATTCCAGCACTTCGCGGCCCATGCGGGTCATGAGTTTCATGTTTACCACCACATACTCACTGTCGGTGATCTCCACGCCATAGCGGCTGAAGGAGGAGCCG
>JALOMZ010000076.1 GCA_025455205.1 Chitinophagaceae bacterium
CTTATCGATTTCTGGGCCAGCTGGTGCAAACCCTGCCGCGAGGAAAACCCCAATGTCGTAAATGCCTTTAACAAATTCAAGGACAAAGGCTTCACCATCCTGGGCGTATCGCTGGATAAAGACAAGGATGCATGGGTGAAGGCCATTGCCGACGACAAGCTGGCCTGGACACAGGTGAGCGACCTGAAATACTGGGAGTGTGCAGCCGCCAAGCTGTACCAGGTGCAGGCCATCCCCGCTAACTTCCTGCTCGACAAGGAAGGCCGCATCATTGCCAAGAACCTGCGTGGCGCCGAACTGGAGGCCCGCCTGGCCGCCCTGATGCCATAAAGAACATTGAACATTGAAAATACACTTCAAAAAGAGGAGCCGGTTGGCTCCTCTTTTTTTCACCCACTGGCGCTTGCCTCCGGCTGGTGCCCATTTTGTTATACGCATTAGCATCAGTGCTTGCCCCAAAACACATCAAAACCGGGCATTATATTATGCAGCAGCACCTGCATCCAATGCCCGACCTGCCGGCCAATGTCATCAGGTTAGTATCTGCGGTTTTCAATCAGCGAGATCTGCGGGGAATATTTCCCGCAGATTACGCAGATGCTGACGCAGATTTACGCAGAGGAACAAGGCACCCATCATTAACTAAATGACATTGCCTGCCGGGAATTGCAGACCCGGCAGGACGGGCCTTCACTGGCGCCTGCCTCCGGCTGGTGCCCATTGCCACTATTATGAGCGTTAAAATCGACACAATCAGATCTGCAAAACAAAGCAGCGTCTCGGCCTAAGCAGAAATGCCTGCCGCCCATTCCCGACCTTCCGGGACATGCAGACCCGACAAGACGGGCCTTCACATTTCCCCGCCATCACCGCCAGCCGCCAACCGCACGCCTGTTCAACCACCGGTCATGAAAGCTTGCCCATTTGCCTTTCGCTGCCTATTTTCAACGCATGGCACTTGTACTGGAACTGGAACACCTGGTAAAACACTACGGCAATATTCATGCCCTTAAGGGCGTGACCCTGCAGATACCTGCCGGCACCGTATACGGCATCCTGGGCCCCAACGGCAGCGGCAAAACCACCATGCTGGGCCTCATCATGAACATCCTGCAGCCCACCAGCGGCAGCATCCGGCTGTTTGGGGAAACGCCCAGCGCATCCCACCGCCGAAAGATTGGCACCCTGCTGGAAACGCCCAATTTCTACCACTACCTCAGCGCCGTGCAGAATCTGCGCATCGCTGCCGCCATCAAGGGCATTCACCAGCCCGATATTGATGGCGTGCTGCAGCGCGTGAACCTGCTGGCCCGCAAGGACAGTCCCTTCAGCACCTACTCCCTCGGCATGAAGCAAAGGCTGGCCATTGCCTCCTGCCTGTTGGGCGATCCGCAGGTGATGGTGTTTGATGAACCCACCAACGGCCTCGACCCCGTTGGCATTGCCGAGATCCGCGACCTCATCAAAAAGCTGGCCACCGAAGGCAAAACCATCATCATGGCCAGCCACCTGCTGGACGAGGTGGAAAAGGTATGTACCCATGTGGCCATCCTGAAAAAAGGCGAACTCATTGCCAGCGGACATGTAGATGAGATACTGGCGCACGATGATATTGTGGAAGTGGGCGCCGCCGACCCTGGCCGCCTGCTGGAAGTGCTGCGCACCATGCCCGGGCAAACGGGCGTGCATGCCGGCGAAGGCGACAAAGCCACCATTCACTTCGCTCCCGGCACCGCCGACCTGGCCACCCTAAACCATCACTGCTTTGTGCACGGCGTACTGCTCAACCACCTGCAGCAGAAAAAGAAAAGCCTGGAAAGCAAATTCATTGAACTCACCAACTAAGCCACCGCCCCATGAACCTGCGTCAACTGCTAGCCATAGAATGGATGAAGGTGAAGAACTACCGCACCTTCTGGATCCTCTTTGCCCTCTTCATCATTTCCGTATTCGGACTGAACCTCATCGTGTTCAAGCTGAAACAAACCATCGACGAGGCCAGTCCCGTGATCAAGGCCTTTACGGCAGGTCCCTTTGGCTTTCCGGAAGTATGGAAAACCGTGGGCTGGATGACCGGCTGGCTGCTCTATTTCCCGGGCTTCATCATGATCTTTTTGGTCACCAACGAATTCACCTTCCGCACCCACCGGCAAAACATCATAGATGGCTGGAGCCGCCGGGAATTTGTGGCCGTGAAACTGGCCGTGGCCGCCATCCTGGCCGCAATCTGTACCATTATGATGGTATTGGCATCGTTCGTATTTGGCTTCGCCTCCGGCAGCAGCTTTAGCACGGGTAACCTCCAGTACATTGGCTATTTCTTCCTGCTCAGCTATGTGTACATGCTGTTTGCCTTCATCCTTTCGCTGCTGCTGCGCCGGGCAGCCCTGGCCGTGGGTATTTTCTTCATCTACGCCCTCATTTTCGACAACCTCCTCTCCGGCTTTGTAAATGGCCAGACCAAAAGCCCGCTGGGCACTTATATAGCGCCCCTGCAGGTGGCCGACGACCTCTTTCCCATTCCCTTCATCGACAAAATGCTGCCCAACCGACCGGAGTTATGGGCATTGCTCACCATCGTGAGCGCCTGGATCATCATCTACCATGTGGTGGCCATCAAGAAGTTTGAGCGGGAGGATCTGTAGGCAGTGTTACGGCATCAGCATAATGAACGTATAGGTCAGAAAAATGACCATCCAGATAATACCCCGATAACCAGCAGTGCTGCCGGATAAACTGAACCAGCGGCCCATTGTCAGCCTGATAACAATCATTTGCCTGAAAGGGTAACCGTGTCAGCCGTGTACAAGCTGACCAAGCGCTGCATCAATGGCAGGATAGGAAAAAGCGAAACCCTGATCGGTGAGTTTTTGTGACGACACCGTTGTGCTCTTGAGCACTTCAATGCTCCGTTCGCCCATCATCAGCCTGAGTACAAAGGCGGGTACCGGCATAGTTAGGAAGGCGCTGCCATACATAGCCTTGCCCAGTGCCAGGTTCAGTGCGCGATTGCTCACCGGCTGTGGTGCCACGGCGTTGTAAATACCCCGATAAGATTCGTTTTCTATGGCTGTTTGAAAAATGCGGCACAGGTCGTCTATATGGATCCAGCTCACCATTTGCCGGCCATTGCCCAGCACACCGGCCACACGGAATGCGAGCGACTTTTTGAACTCCGGCAGGGCGCCGCCGTCGTTGGCCAGTACGATACCGATGCGGCAGATCACCAGGCGGCGGCCTGAACCGGCCACAGGGCTGATGGCGGCCTCCCACTGCCGGCAGGTTTCTCCCAGGAAATGTGTGTCGGCCGGATCTGTTTCCACAAAAGGCGGGTGTGCGGGCTGATCAGCGCCATACCAGCCAATGGCCGAAGCGCTCACCACCGTTTTCACATTGTTGGGCTGGGTGTTGAGGGCATGTACCAGCAGTTGCCCGCTCTGCACACGGCTGTCGGCGATCTCCTTTTTATATGCCGGCGTCCAGGGCTTGTCTACCACCCCGGCACCTGCCAGGTGCACAATAGCATCAGCCTCTGCCAACGCCGCAGCGTCCAGGGTCTGCGCCTTCACATCCCAGGCGGCATATTGCAGCCGCTCGTGCCAGGCACGCTGCGCCGAAGGCTTGCGCGTAAGCACAATCACCCGGTGGCCGGCATCCAGCAAATGCTGCGTGAGGTGCCGCCCCACCAAACCGGTTCCGCCGGTAATCATTACGGTTTTGCTTTCCATATCCATAAAGGTATAACAGTAGCGGGCGCTCCCTGTTCATAGCCTTCAAAGAATAGGCCCCGCCAGGATTGGCAGGGCCGTTACTTCAACTAAAAACACAATCTAAGCTAGGTGCATCAATCAGGCTTTTCGCCATGAAGGAAATTATTGAGGGTGCTGATCTGTGCCTGGTTCTTGTCGTCGCTCTTTACCTGGGCGCGGCTGTAGAAATCTTCCACATTGGCGATGCTGTTGTGCAGGTTCATGTCGCGGCGCAGGTAAGCAGGCACCTGCTCAAACTCGCTGTTGTTGTCGAGGTTGCTCGGGTTGTAGCTGAGGTTGCGCAGGCGGTTGATGCGCTCGCGGGCGCGGCGCTTCTGCTCCTCGTCTTCGCTGAGGTCCTGGTTGCCTTCCATAGCAGAGAACATATTCATCTGCGGATGTTCGGCAGCCGGGGCCGGGGCCGACTCTTCTATGCTGAGGCTGATGCCCGATACGGCAGCTTCCTCTTCATTATATTCTTCCGTGAGCGAAGGCTTCCACTCTTCCCGCAAGGGCTGCTCCTCCACTGTTTGCTGGCTCATCACCGGCATCAGGTCTTCTTCCTTCTCTTCCTCGCGGACCGGGGGGACCGGGGCTTCGGCAGGCGCAGCTTCAAAGTAGATCTGTGCCGGTTTGCTCAGGAAGGCAGGTACCACCGGTTCTTCAACAACAGGGGCAGCTTCTTCCGGCATCTCCGGAGCTTCTGCTTCAGGGGCCGGCATGGCAGGGAGTTCCGGTTCAGTTTCAGCATCCATCGACAGCTCGAAAACCACCGGCATCACATCTTCCTCCGTAGCCTTGAGCACATCCATTACGGGCGGCTGCCAGCTTTCTTCTGCCGGAGCCTGCGTTTCCTGCAGCTCCAGGTGCAGCTCCTCCACGGCGCTGTCTTCTTCGGCCACCGGCTGCACAGGCGCTGTAGCTTCGGGCAGGGTCATTTCTTCCACAGGTGCCGGCGCGGCCACCACGGCAGGGGCGGCAACGGGCGTGGCCAGGGGAGCTTCCATTTTCTTTTCTTCCCCTTCCACCCCCAGCGTCATAAATATCTGGGGCTCTTCCACTGCCTTCACTTCGGGCTTGCGGGCCGGCTGGCGCTCAAAAGGGTCTTTGTGGCTGAAACCGGTGGCTATGATGGTAATGCCCAGCTGGTCGCCCAGGCTTTCATCGTAGCCCATACCGAGTATTACGTCTGTGCTTTCGCCGGTTTGCTGACGCACATATTCCTGGATGATCTCCACTTCTTCCATGGTATACTCATGATCGCCTTCGGCAGAAGTGATGTTCAGCAGTATCCATTTGGCTCCGCGGATATCATTGTCATTCAGCAATGGCGAGTTGGTGGCAGCTTCAATGGCACGCTGGGCGCGGTTTTCGCCCGATGCCGTAGCGCTGCCCAGGATGGCTACGCCGCCATTGCGCATTACGGTGCACACATCTGCAAAGTCTACATTGATCTGGCCATGGCTGTTTATCACATCGGTGATACAGCGGGCGGCAGTGGAGAGCACGTCGTCGGCCTTGGCAAAGGCATCGCGCATTTTCAGGTTGCCAAACTGGTGGCGCAGCTTGTCGTTGCTGATCACCAGCAATGTATCAACATGCTCCTTCAGTTCATCGATACCCTGGCGGGCCTGCTGCATGCGGCGCGGACCTTCAAACTGGAAGGGCGTGGTTACGATGCCCACGGTGAGAATTCCCAGGTCGCGGCAGATCTTGGCCACGGTAGGTGCGCCGCCGGTGCCGGTGCCACCACCCATGCCGGCAGTGATGAATGCCATCTTGGTGTTGATCTCCAGGATACGGCGTATTTCTTCCAGGCTCTCTTCTGTGGCCTGCTTGCCAATACTGGGATTGGCGCCGGCACCCAAACCCTGTGTCAGGTGGGGGCCCAGCTGGATCTTGTTGGGAACAGGGCTGGTCTGCAGCGCCTGGGCATCGGTATTACAGATGATGAAGTCTACATTCTGGATCTGCTGGCGGAACATGTGGTTGACAGCATTTCCACCACCACCACCAAAACCAAGAACCTTGATGATGTTGGACTTTTCCCGGGGCATATCAAAGTGAATCATAATTGTTTGTTTTTGTTGCCTCTTCACAGGCTGGGGTTAGTAAGAAATTGATTTGGATTTATGGGGAGGTGGTTATTTTAGTTCAGTATCGTCCTCTTCCTTGAAGATCTCATAAATGGAATCCTTGAGCTTGTCCCAGATGCTCCGCCGGTTTTCTACAGCAACGGCAGAAACCGGCCTCTCTTCCTCCATGGCCGGTGCCACTGCAACAGGCTCTTCCATCACCCTGAACTGCTCAGGCACTTTGATGGCCACTTCGGCATTGCTGGTCACAAACTCCTTCTTCTTGCGTTCGAAGTCGCTGTAGCCCTTCAGGATCAGGCCAATGCAGGTGGAATACATGGGCTTGGTGAGCTCATCGATATATCCGCTGCTCAGGTGCTCATTGGGGAATCCGATGCGTGCATTGAGGCCGGTCTGGTATTCCGTGAGCTGGATGAGATGCTTCAGTTGGGAGCCGCCGCCGGTGAGGATGATGCCTCCGTTGAGCTGCTTGTTGTCCATGCCCACCTGCTTCAGGTGATAGATCACGAAATCGAGGATCTCGCTCATGCGGGCCTGGATGATCTGCGCCAGTGTTTTCACGCTCACCTGCTTGGGTGCCATGCCGCGGATGCCGGGGATGGTGATGATGGCATTGGCCTTGGCCTCCTGCGAGAGGGCGCTGCCAAACTGCACTTTCATGGCTTCGGCCTGGCTCTTCAGCACGCCCAGTCCGGTTTTGATGTCATTGGTGATGTTCTCGCCACCAAAGGGGATCACAGCTGTATGCTTGAGGATGCCTTCATGGAATACAGCGAGGTCGCTGGTGCCGCCACCGATATCGAGGATGGCCACCCCTGCTTCCAGGTCGTGGTCGCACATAACGGCATCGGCAGATGCCAGCGGCTGCAGCACAATATCCTTGATGCTGAGTTCGCTGCGGTTCACCGAGCGCGTGATGTTGCGGATGGCGAATTTGTCGCCGGTGATGATGTGGAAATTGGCCCCCAGCTTCACGCCGCTGTAGCCAATAGGATTCTTGATATTCTGGAAATTATCGACATTGAATTCCTGCGGAATAACGTCGATGATCTGGTCGCCGGCGGGGATGTAGGTCTTCCGCTGGTCGGCAATCAGTTTGTCTACATCGGCCTGCGAAATTTCGTTGTCCATGTCCTGGCGCACCAGGTCGCCGCGGGTCTGCAGGCTCTTGATGTGGTGGCCGGCAATGCCCACATATACCTCGCTGATGTTGAGGTTGGGATTGCTCTGGCGGCAGGCGGCCATGGCCTCGCGGATGGCCAGCACCGCATTGTCGATGTTCAGCACTTGTCCGTGCTGCACAGAGTTGTTGGAGCTGGCCTTGCCAAAGCCAAGGATCTCCAACTTGCCATACTCGTTCTTGCGGCCGGCAATGGCTGCAATTTTTGTTGTGCCTATGTCAAGGCCAACGATGATGGGATTGGTGTTGCTCATATGATTGTGTTTTAGTTGGTTGAGGTTTTGGGGGGCATCAGGGCCCGGGGTTTGGCATCAGCGGTATCTGGTTTTGCCGGGTTATCGGTCTTGGTGTTTGGCGGCGGCTTGGGTGGCGGCACCGGCAGCGTGGGCTGCGCAGAAGAACTGTTGAACTCAGGCATGATGCGGCCCCGATCCTGCTCAGACTCTACGGCATTGGCATTCGCTTCGGTCTTGGCCTTGTTCACCAGTTGGTTGAACACCTCCACGGCCTTTCCGGGGTCTGCCCCGGGCATGGTGCCATCGCCTTTCATGGCCACCACCTGGTTGTTG
>JALOMZ010000077.1 GCA_025455205.1 Chitinophagaceae bacterium
GAAGGCGCTGAGGTCGGTGATGGTGCTATTGCCGGCTGAATCCAGGTAGTTGATAATCTGCCGCTTCAGGGACTTGTTCTTGTAAGCTACCCCCGAAGAATCATCATCCAGAAAAACCTGCAGGATCGAATACTCCATTGCCATAAGGCTGCCAATTTCCCGATTCTTTACCAATTTGATTCAGCTTTATGCGACAGATTTTAGAAAATAATGAAAATCAACTTCAATATAAGCAATGTTTTAAAGAATAGGTCATACTTAATAAAAAGATTGAAAAAGCTTGGTCAACTAATGTAACTAATTTATTTTTGTTACCTCCGACTGCAAACGTTTACGTAACAGCCCCACCCTCCTTAAACACACCCGCCCAATTACGTAACCAACCATAGCCGATTGCCGCCATGAGAAAAGACTTTGTACTTGGCTTACTATTATTTCTTGCCACCCACCTGCACGCGCAAAAGCAAACGGCTGTACTGGTCATTGGTGGCGGAACAGGCGGAACGGCCGCAGCCATCGCCAGTGCCAGAACGGGTGCAGAAACCCTGCTGGTAGAGGAAGGACCCTGGCTGGGCGGCATGATATCTGCTGCCGGTGTAACCTGCACCGATGGCAACCACCATCTCCCTTCGGGAATCTGGAATGAATTCAGGGACCACCTCTATAAGGTCTATGGCGGTCCGAAAGCAGTGGCCACCGGCTGGGTAAGCATGACCCAGTTTGAACCCCATGTTAGCGACAGCATCTGGAAAAAGATGGCGGGGGCCGAGGCCAAACTTACCATTATTCATGGCTGGCAGTTGGTGAAGGTTACCAAAGACGACAACCGGGTAACCGGCGCTGTTTTTGCAGACAGCAAAGGGAAACAGCATACCATTTCGGCCCGTGTAACCATTGACGCCACAGAGTTGGGGGATGCCATGGCCAGTGCCGGTAGCCCCTACAGCCTGGGTATGGAAGCCGGCCATCTTACAGACGAGAATGTGGGCGTTAATGAAAGCAATTCCATCGTACAAGACCTGACCTGGGTAGCCATATTAAAAGACTATGGCGTCAAGGCCGACTGCACCATTGCCAAACCCAGTGGTTATACGCCAAATGAATTTGATGGCAGCTGCACGGATTATTACAAGAACAAAAATTTGCCGAAGCCGTCGGTAGACGCTAAGAAAATGCTCGACTATGGGAGGCTGCCCAACGGAAAATACATGATCAACTGGCCAAACGCCGGCAACGACACTTACCTGAACGTGGTGGAAATGACGCCGGCCGCACGCGCAGCCGCGTTAGAATCATCAAAGCAGACCACCCTGCGCTTTATTTATTTTATTCAGCACGAACTGGGCTTTAAGCACCTGGGACTGGCCGATGATGAATTTCCCACGGCCGACCGCCTGGCATTGATGCCCTATCATCGCGAAGGCCGTCGCGTGGAAGGCCTGGTGCGCATGAATATCCGCCATATTGCAGAGCCGTTTACCTATGGCGACCCGTTATATCGTACGGGTATTTCTGTGGGTGATTATCCCATTGACCACCATCACAAGAAGAATCCCGCTGCCCCCCAGCATCTAGATTTTTACCCGGTTCCCTCCTCTAATATTCCATTGGGCGCCCTGATTCCCCGCCAGACAGAAGGCCTCATCGTGGCCGAAAAGGGCATCAGCGTTACCAATGTGGTAAATGGCACCACCCGGCTGCAGCCGGTGGTTATCCTCACCGGCCAGGCGGCCGGCACACTGGCGGCCCTGAGCGTGCAGCAGAAGCGTACCCCCGCGCAGGTACCTGTTCGCGAGGTGCAGCGCCACCTGCTGCAGGCCGGCGCCTACCTGATGCCCTACTACGACGTGAAGCCCTCCGATCCCCACTTTACCAGCATACAGAAAGTGGGCGCCACCGGGCTGCTGAAAGGCAAAGGAATACCCTACCAATGGGCAAACCAGACCTGGTTCTATCCCGACAGCACGGTGCAGGCTGGCCCTTTTGCCCAGGATCTGGCCGCCTTTGCCGGCATCCGTCAGGATCCGCCAACAGGATCAACCCTCACCATACAACAGGCCATTCAATATGCCTCCGCAGCCTGCCAGGCAATGCAGCAAGCGCCCCTGCACAAAATAGCTGCACAACCCACGGCCTTCCTCCAAACAGTGAAGCAGGCCTGGAGCAGCTGGGGGCTGCAGGATTTTCATGAACAGCGCCCCATCACCAAAAAGGAACTGGCCGTATTGCTCGATAAATCGCTGGATCCATTCGCCTCTCGCGGCGTTGACCACTCCGGAAAATTCTTACATCCATAATCTTTTAACCGAGGTTCATTCCCATTCAATCACAAAACAATCTGCTATGAAGAAAACGTGGACCTTGCTCTCATTTGCCTTACTGCTGGCAGTGATGAGCATTGCACAAACGGCAAAGGTTACCGGCCGGGTAACGGATGCCAAAACCGGAGCGCCTGTTGAAAGCGCCTCCGTAGTTGTTAAAGGGAAAGGCGTGGGCACTTCCACCCTGCCCAATGGCAGCTTCAGCATCAGCGCCCAGAATGGCGACCTGCTGGTGGTATCCAGCATTGGGTATGCCACCCAGGAAGTGACCGTGAGCGGTCCTGAGGTGATGATATCCCTAAACCCCGTCAATGAAAACCTGAGCGATGTGGTGGTAGTTGGCTATGGTACCCAGCGCCGATCATCCATTACTGGTGCACAGGTACAATTAAAGACGGCCGACCTGACCCGCCGCCAGGTATCCAGCGCCAGCCAGGTGCTGCAGGGCCTGGCCCCCGGTGTTACGGTGCAGCAACAATCTGGCCGGCCAGGTGCCGATGGTGCCTCCATCCGTATCCGGGGCGAAAGCTCCATCCTCGGTAACAGCAGCCCGCTGGTGGTGATCGACGGATTGCAAATGCCCAATGCCACCGGTCTGGATGCCCTGAACCAGCTCGATCCCAATGCCATTGAAAGTGTGACGGTATTGAAAGATGCCGCCTCCACCGCCATTTATGGTAACCGCGGCGCTGCCGGCGTAATTCTGGTGAAAACCAAGCGTGCCACAAAAGAGGGCCTGAAACTCAGCTACAATGGTTTTGTATCTAAACAGGACTTCACCTCCATTCCCGAACGGGTAAATGCGGTGGATCACATGGAACTCAGCAACGTTGCTGAGCGCAACCGTACCGGCAATCCCAACGCCGTGGTGTTTCCCCAGTCACTGATCGATAAATACAAAACACAGCCTGCCGACAACCTGGAAATCATCGACACAGACTGGGAGAAGGAAGTATTCACCAACAGTGGATGGATGCAGAACCACAACGTTCAGCTGGTTACCGGCAGTGAGAAGGTGAACCTTTTTGGTTCTTTCACCTATTTCAATCAACAAGGCCAGATCCAGAACAACAGCCTGAAACGCTATGATTTCCGCCTCAACCCCGAAATCAAGCTCAGCAGCAAGCTGACCTTGCTGGGCAATTTTGCCTACAATAACAGTATCACCACCAACCCGTCGACCGGCAGCCCCGAATTCATCATCCGACAGGCTATTGGCCTGCCTGCCATTGGTGGTGGCAAATACGGTCCGGGAATGTATGGTACCGCCGCACAATCCAATAACCGCAATCCCATTGCCATGGCTGAAAACGCCGGCACTTCCGTGGTGAACAACAATACCCTGCTTACCCGTGTGGGTTTCAATTTTCATCCGATCAAAGGGCTGGAAATAGAAGGTTACTGGGGTCGCGAAAAGCGCAATCCGCATTCCAGGAGTTTTGTCAAGAACGTAGACATTTACCAGCCTAACACGGTCACCCGTTCCTATGACCTGATCGGCAACTGGCCAGGCACCACCAGCCTGAGCGAATCCTGGAGGAACGACGAGTATCAGACCTGGCTGGGTCAGGCCACTTATGCTACCCGCCTAGGTTCCGACCATTCCCTGAAAGTACTGGTGGGTGCACAAAGCGAATTGACCACCCAGTATTTCTTTGGGGCATCGCGCACCGGCTTTGTGAATCCTAACCAACCCTACCTCAACCTGGGAACCGGAAACCGCGACAACAACGCAGGCACCCAGGAACTGGCACTGGCCGGTTTCTACGGCCGCGTAAACTATGCCTATAAAGACCGCTACCTGTTGGAACTGAACGGTCGCCGCGACGGTTCCTCCCGCTTCTCACAGGCCAACGACAAGCAGTGGGGCAACTTTGGCTCAGCTTCAGCGGGCTGGATCTTTTCGAAGGAAAAATTCATGAGCGGTATTGAGGCCATCGATTTCGGTAAACTGCGTTTCTCCATGGGTGCCAATGGCAACCAGAATATCGGCAGTGATTTCTACGTATTTGACGCATTTTATGAGCAGGCCGTATATAACAACAACGTAAACGGCACCAACTCCTATGTAAACAATGTAACCAACCTGGGTCTGGCCTTGCTGCAGTTTCCCAACCCCTTGCTGAGTTGGGAGCGTTCCAAGCAATGGAACATTGGTCTGGACCTCACCTTCCTGAAGAAGTTTACCATCACCGCAGACTACTATGTTCGTACCCTCGACGACATGATCCTCCGCCGTACACTGCCCCCCTCTGCCGGCGGTCTGGGCAACCCCTTCGTGAATGCAGGCAGCATGGAAAACAAGGGCTGGGAATTCAGCCTTAACTACCGCAACAACTTTGGCAAATGGCGCGTGGATGTTACCGGCATGCTGTCTGACGTGCGCAACAACGTGACCAGCCTCATCGAAGGACTTCCCTTCCTGGGCGATGGTATCCGCACCGCACCCGGCCAGGCCCTCAACTCCTATTTCGGCTACCAGGCCATCGGCTATTTTGCCGACTCGAACGATGTGAAGAGTTCTCCCATCCAGTTCAATACCCCCTGGAATCCCAGTCCCACGCAGGGTACCAAACCCGGCGATGTTAAATATGCCGATATCAGCGGCCCTGATGGCAAGCCTGACGGACGTGTTGACGCCAACGACCGCACTTTCCTGGGCAATGCCTTCCCGCGCTATGAATACAGCATCAACCTGAACCTGGGTTATGGCAACTTCGACCTGAACATCTTCGGACAGGGCGTAGGCATGCGCGACAACTACCTGAGCGGTACTGGTGCTGTTCCTTTTGCCAGCAACGACTTCGCTGCCTCCCTGCTCAGCATCCATAAGGATTACTGGCGGCCCGACAACCAGAATGCCCTGTTCCCCCGCCTGCTACCTTCTGGTTTTGGTGGCAACAACTTCCTGTTGTCTGACAAATGGATTCGCAGCGCAGCATATTTCCGTATTAAAAACATCAACCTCGGCTACAGCCTCCCCGCCGCTGCCCTGAGCAAGCTCAAGATCAGCGCCCTGCGCCTGTATGTAAGCGGTCAGAACCTCATCACCTTCACCAAGGCCTGGGATGGTTTCGACCCCGAGATTAACAACGCCAATGCTGAATTCTATCCGCTCATGCGCACATTCACTGCCGGCGTAAATGTTACCTTCTAATCAAAATACAGCAGTTTTTAATATGAAAAAGATACTCTATACCTCGCTGGCCTTTCTGTTGATGGCCACCGCAGGATGCGATAAATACCTCGACAGGAAACCGCTGGATGCATCGTCTGCCAGCAACTTCCTCACCAACCAGGCAGAGATGGAACAAGGCCTTACCGGCGTGTATGCCTCTGCCATGTGGGTATTCCCCAACAATACCCCCTTGCTCTTTGCCGTGGAAGCCTCCACCGACCATGCCATCAAGCGCGGCGGCAATGCCGAAGACCTGGCGGCCATGGGTGAAGCCGGCCCCTTCCTGATCAACAACGCGCTGGTGAACACCTGCTGGAGTTCGGCATACCGGCTGATTCAGCGGGCCAATCAGCAACTCAAGGGCATGGAAGAGAACGGTAAGAACAACGTATCGGCACAGGTATTCGGCCGCATTAAGGCAGAAACCCTGGTGCTGCGCGCATGGGCCTATTTTCATCTGATGTATATGTTTGGCGATGTGCCTTACTACAAGGTACCGCCCACTGTGGATGAAGTGCTGGCTGCAGAAAAAACACCCCGCGCCACTATTGTGGCAGACCTTTACAAAGACCTGGATGAAGCTGTGGCTGGATTTGATGCCGCCAACGCTGCTGCCATTTTGGGCAATGGCCGGGTGAACAAAGGTGTTGCCCTGGGCCTGAAAGCCAAGCTGGCGCTCCTGATCGGCGATTTCCGCACCGCTGCCACGGCCACTAAAGCTGTCATTGATGGCGGACAGTATGGTCTCAACCCCAGCTATCCCAATTTGTTTATGCTGAACGGGCAAACAGCCAACGCCAACCGCGAGATCCTTTTCAACCAAACCTATCCCACCGATCAGCTCAATCCACAAAGCTGGCTGGTGGTACTCTCCATTCCCAGGCAGGTCACCAACTCACAAAGCAGCCATTTCCCCTCCCAGGCACTGGTAGACCAGTTTGAAGGTAAAGACGGCAAGCGCATTGACCAGTCGGCCGTTTATGACCCGGCCAATCCCAGGGCCAACCGCGACAGCCGCCTGAAATGGACTGTGGTTATGCAGGACGACACGGTGGCCTACCGCAACAATACCAACATTGCCCCCTATGTTAACCCGGTGGAAAGAACCATCTATAATATCTACTCCAACGTACGCCGCCGCTTCAACTGGACAACCAGCCGTTACGACAATGTTTCCGGCAACAACGACTGGATCGGGGCCCAGGCTGCCGGCATCCAGTGGCAGGTGAGCGCCACCGGCAATATCGGTGGCGTAGGCTATGCATGGCGCAAGTACATTGACTCCACGCAGTATTCGTGGGAAACCAAAACCGGCTACATCCTGATGCGCTATGCCGACATCCTGCTGATGTATGCAGAGTCCAAGATAGAACTCAATGAAATTGATGCCACGGTGGTGAATGCCATCAATGCTGTGCGCAGGCGCTCCGGCCAACCAGACATTGCCGCTTCCAGCCAGGCTGAAATGCGCACCATTGTAAGGCGCGAAAGAGCCGTTGAATTTGGCGGCGAAGGACATCGCCTGTTTGACTTGCGCCGGTGGGATATTTACGGGGTTGCCAACAGCGGACCCGTAGTGGGCGCTGCCCTGGATCCCGCTGTGCCTCCGGCCACTCCCACCTTTGATGCCAACAACATCCCGAATTATGGAGCCAGCATCAACCAGCGCATACGCTTCCGGAACCAAACCCGGAACAACACCAATCCGCGATACAAGCTTTGGCCAATTCCCCAGTTTGAAATTGATGTGAATCCCAAACTCACACAAAACCCGGGCTGGCAATAAGTGCTATGATCTACATTCAGGAAGCAGGCCTTGCAGCCTGCTTCCTGATTACTAACATATCTCCTCAAACACATCCACCGGTACCTGCCTCTGTTCCATCCTGTACTTAATAACTGCTTTCATGAATAAAACGAGTCATTTCTGCCTCAAACTGCTCAGCATTCCGGTATTGGTGGCCTTATGGTCATTGACATCCTGCAGCAAGGACAGCAGCACCCCTCCTGCCAGCGGGGGCGGCGGCAATACCATTCCTTCCGGAC
>JALOMZ010000001.1 GCA_025455205.1 Chitinophagaceae bacterium
TGGGCTTCCTTCTTCAGGATGGTGGTCCAGCTGAGACCCGCCTGGTTGATCTCCAGGATCAGCCGGCCAAACAGCTCATCATCGTTGTTGATGGGAAATCCATACGCTTCATCGTGGTACCGGCGGTGCAGGTCCTGTTCGCCCGGCGCCAGGGTGCGGATAAATTGGCAGTAAGACATACGGATTACAGGGTTCAGCTCAGCACTTTGAGCTTGAGCAGCTCAATGCGCGTGTCGCTCATGTGCAATATTTCGAACTGGTAGTCATCAATGATGATGCGGTCGCCCTGCCGGGGCAGCACATCATGATGGTTGATCACAAAGCCGGAGAGGGTTTCCGAAACACTCCCTTCAAATTCGAGCCCGTATTTCTCGTGCAGGTAATCCGTTTCCAGGCGGCCGCTGAACATGTATTCCTTGTCAGACAACTGCTTCTCTACAAACTCTTCCGTGTCGTATTCATCGCGGATCTCGCCGAAGATCTCCTCCAACAGGTCTTCCATGGTTACAATGCCGGCGGTACCGCCAAATTCATCCACCACCCAGGCCATGCTCTTACGCTCCTTGGTGAGTTTGTTGATGAGGTCGGTAACGGTCATGGTTTCGGGCACGGCCGGAATGGGCAGCAGCACATCTTCAATGGAGGCCGGGTGCTGAAACATATCCAGCTGGTGTACATACCCCAGGATACTGTCGATATTGCCATCATATACCACCAGCTTGCTCAGCTTGGTGTCGATCATCTTGGCCACCGTGTCTTTTACGCTGGTGTTCTTTTCCACGCCCACAATCTCCTTGCGGGGCACCAGGCAGCTGCGGATCTTTACGCCCGAGAGGCTGAGCGCATTCTCAAACAACTCCTGGTTGAGCTCTGCCGTGTCGTCTTCCGACTCCTTGGTCTGCTGGAAATAATGCTCCAGGTCAATGCGGCTGAAGGGGCGCCGCGGATCTTCCACCGGCACATTGAACAGGTATTTGAGCATCCAGTTCGACAGGTTTACAAAGAACACACCGATGGAATCGAATGCGTAATAGAAAACGCTCATGACACGTGCGGAAGCGGCCAGCAGGGTATCATTCTTGGCCCGGAAAACGGCCTTGAAGAAAAACTCGGCAAACAGCACGATCACCGACGCCAGCACCAGTTCTGCAATGAGCTGCAGCCCGCCCGATGAATCGAAATTGCTCAACCCGGTGATACGCCATACCGGCTCCAGCAGCTTGCCCACCATCATGCCGTAGGCCACCAGGAAGATATTGAAGCCAATGAGGCAGACCCCTATGAAGCGCGAAGGATTCTCGAGGAAGCGGCTAACGAGGATGCCGCTGGCCTTGCCCTGCTTCTTCTTCAGCTCTATGCTCAGCTTGTTGGCGCTGATGAATGCCACTTCAATGCCGGCAAAGAAGCCGGTGAAAAGGATGGCGATGACGAGCAGCAGGAGGTACATGGTGTTGGCTGATGTAATGTAATGAATTCAAAAATAGGCATTGCGCCCCTATTGTAGTGCGATCGTATGGACGTAGGCGTTCAGCCGCTGCAGGAATGTTAATACGGCGGCATCCTGTTACTTTCCTGCTTACGGGGCGTCACACAGGCAATTCGCCATCTGAAAAATCAACCCCATGAAAAGCATTGCATTGCTGCCCATGCTGCTGTTGCCCGTTTTTGCCGGCCTGCGGGCGCAAACCGAAGCCGGCATCCGCCAGGCACGGCAGGACCCGCAAACGATGCGGCGGGCAGCGGAAGCCGATGTGCGGCTGATAGACCTGCGCCGGGTAACCGACAGTACCCTTATTGCACCACCACCAGCCGGCATCCGGCCCGGGAAGCAGCCAGCCTGCAGGCACCTCCATAAAAAAAGCTGACCGCCCGGCCAGCTTTTTCAAACAGTTGATGCATGCGCGCTATTGCCGGGGAGGCCTTACAATGGCGCCCTTGAAGGTGTGGCCTTCCAGCAATTGGTTGCTGCGGCCTACCGCCATATTCTCAGCCGTGCTGAGGGTGATGTTAGGACGGATCATGCCAAAGGTGCCCGTGGAAATGAAACTGAGCACGCTGGCAAAGCTTGCCTCCGTGCGGTCGCCCCAATCCTTGTCGATGCCATCCATGGTGGTCTTCTCCGGCGCAAAACCGTTGAAATAGTTGCCCTCTCCATTGCTGTTCACGCTGCGGAGGGAAACGGGGAACACATACCAGTCGCCTACCGGTATGGGGAAATACCCTACCGGCTTACCAAATGATGCCGACGGACCCACAATGCGCACATTCAGGTGTGGCCGCAGGTTGTTGATGAGCATCTCGCTGGCGGAAGCCGTGCTGCTGCTGACAATGAAAAAGATCCTGTCGAGGTTGAGGCTGCCCAGTTTCTGGAAGTTGGTGGTTTCGTTATAGCGCGAATAGCGATCGTTGAAAGTTTGACGCATCAGCACCTTGCCATTGGCCGCCTGGGGTGCCAGCCAGTTGGCCAGTTTCTGCTGTACCGACACATAGCCGCCGCCATTGTAGCGGAGGTCCACCACCACGTCATTCACGCCATTGCTGGCGAATTTGTTGAAGATGCGGGTGAAGGAACTGTAGATGGAGGTGGTGTCGCCCAGGAAGGAGTTGAACACCATATAGCCCACCTTTTTGCTGCCGGCGGTGTATACGGAGTCAAGCAACACCGGGTCGGAGGTGTAGGTGGCAGCATTCAGGGTTACGTCGGCGGTGCTGCCATCAGGCTTCTGGAAGCCAAAGCTGCCCGTGCTGCTGTAATACACGGCCTGCACAATGGCATTGGCGCTGGAAGTGGTGATATTGCTGAGGCTGTTGATGCGGGTGAATTTCCAGCCGCGGCGGATGCCGGCTTTGTCGGCCGGAGAGTTCTTCTCCACAAAGCGCACCCGCAGGTCGCCTTCCTGCATGAAGAACACATACATGCCAAAATCCTGCTGGATACCGGCGCTCACATTATCCCAGTCCTTTTGTTTGGCAGCAAAGCTCCAGCGGTCTACCGCACTGGTGAAACCGGGCTCAATGCTGAAGGGCCTGATACCCTTCATGATGGCATCCGGATCGGCATAGGTGCGCGGCTTGAAGGAAGCCGGTATCTGGTTGTACCACAGGTAAATATCCCGGGCATACAACAGGGCCGAGTCCTTCACCAGGTTGGCCGGCGAGTTCACCAGCGTGGAGTCGGTGGTGTTGTTGTTGCCGGAATTGTTGTTGCTGGCGGGCGCCTCCTTTTTACAGGCGGCGGCCATCACGATCAGGCCCAGGGCCAGGCCCTTCAGGGCAGGTAATGTTTTCATGGGAATGCTCACTTTTTCGGGTGCACGAATCAGCAATTTAAGGAAGGAGAACATCCAATGGCCAGGGTGTGGGGGCCATATCCTCAAATTTAACAAGCGGGGTTAAACGGATGAACCCGGCCCGTAAGCGCCATCCCCGCCGGATGGGGCGGGGATGGCAGGATGTTATTACCACTCAGGAAGCACTGGCTTGTTTTGCAGTATATCCTCTATTCGTTGCATGATGTCAGGCGTCAGTTTAGGCAGCACATCAAGGGCTGCCAGGTTCTGTTGCAGTTGCGAGGTGCTGGTGGCCCCCAGGATCACGGTACTCACGTGGGGGTTATGTGCGCACCAGGCAATGGCCAGGGCCGCCATGCTGGCATCCAGTTCGGCAGCCAGGGCGCTGAGCTGGCGCACCTTGCCAATACGATCTTCGCTCAGCTGCTTGTTCACCAGCCATTCAAAGCCTTTGATGGCCAGGCGGCTGCCTTCGGGTATGCCATCGTTATACTTGCCGGTGAGTACCCCTGCTGCCAGCGGGCTCCAGATGGTGGTGCCCAGCCCCACATTGCGGAAGATCTGCAGGTACTCATTCTCCATTTTCTCCCGGTGGAACATATTGTATTCCGGCTGCTCCATGGTGGGCCCTATGAGGCGGTATTTCTCTGCCACCATATGGGCTTCCATGATCTCCTGGGCGCTCCATTCACTGGTACCCCAATAGAGGATCTTGCCCTGCTGCATCAGGAGGTTCATGGTCCACACCACTTCTTCTATGGGTACGGTCTTATCGGGCCGGTGGCAGAAATACAGGTCGAGGTAGTCGGTTTGCAGGCGCTGCAGGGCTTCATGGCAGGCTTCAACCAGGTGCTTGCGGCTAAGGCCGGTCTGGTTGGGTTTGTTGGGCTTGCGCCAGCCAAAGTAGGCCTTGCTGCTGAGCACATAGCTGGTGCGATCCCAGCCCTTTTTGCGCAGCACACGCCCCATCATCTTCTCGCTCTCACCCAGCGCATAGGTTTCGGCATTGTCAAAGAAATTGATGCCGTTGTCATAGGCCATGCCCATGAGTTCATCGGCAATGCTGTCGTCAATCTGCTTGTGGAAAGTGACCCAGCTGCCAAAGCTGAGCAGTGATACCTGGAGTCCTGATTTTCCGAGTCTTCTGTATTCCATACTTGTTCTTTTGAAGGGGATGCAATAGCGGCTGTGCAGCCTGTGCTGCGCATGGCAGCCACCGTTTCAGGCGGCAAAGGTACGATAGAAACAAAGGGGAGAAGGGCCTTATTGACGGGCAGGAACGGGCGGTGCGGATGGACGGATGGTACCGCTGTCTGCTGCCGGGGCCGTGCTATCGGCCCCATCACCGGGCATCACCACGGTGCCCACCGTATTGTCGATGGTGTATTTGCTGAAATCGCTTTTGGCACGGAAGCCGGTGCCCCGCAGCTGCTGCGTGAGGGTATGGATCAACACCGTGTCGGAGGTGTAGAACAGCTCTTCATTCTGGTTCCACCACAGGGTTTTGCAGCGCAGGGTATCTCCGCTGGTATTATACACCACCACGCTGTCGCGGAGAAACACCTTGGCCAGCGATTCAAAATAGCGGGCATAGCGGGCGGTTACCACGTTTTGCAGCTGCTGCTGTTCATTGTAAAAATCAACATGGATGGACTGCGGAAATTCTGCGTAGAGGGTATCGGCCTTCACCCGGCGCATGAACGGGGCGGTGAGATAGGCTTTGCGGTTGCCTGCCTGGCTGAAGATGGCGCGGATATTCCGTCCTTCCTCCACCTCTGTCACCTTGCGCGACAGGGCATCTATTTCCTGGGGATTGTTTTCGCAACCGGCTGCTGCCAGCAACACACCCAGCAGGACTATGTGGAAAGGCCGCATCATGAGAGCCTGGGTTTGTGCTGTTAATCGAACCGGCGTTTGATGAACCAGATATCGCTGAGGCTGAGGCCTACATTGAAGCGGATGAAGTTTTCCGTTACGGGCATATTGGCATTGCCCCGGCGGCCAAACTCCAGGGAGGTGTTTACCGAAGTGAACTGGTTACTGTACACGTTGTACCGGCGTATGGGCAGTCCCAGTCCAATGGAAACACCCCAAACGGGCAGCTGGGTGCCGTTGACCACCACATGTTCCTTGCCGGTGAAGAATCCGGCGCGGTAGTTCACACGGCTGAAATAGTTTTTGCCATCAATCACATTGGGCAGGAAATGGCCGCCTACCCGCAGCATGGAGGAGTTGGCCAGGGTTTGCGTGATGCCGTAATAGCTGAATTCGGTCCAGTTGACAGCCTCATATTCCGCACCAAACAGCCATTTGTTTTCCTTTTCAAACAGGAGTCCCACCGTATATCCTGCGGGCATCTGGATGGTGCCCGGGTTCTGGGTACTTCTTTCCACCACATCCACCGAATCGATGGCATTGGAGGCATTGTAAATAAAGGTCTGGCGCAGGCGGTCTTGGGTGGCATTCACCGAATTGCCCAGGAAACCGCTGGCACCAAGGCGGGCAGCCGTGGTTTTGCCCAGTTTCAGGCGGTACTGTAAGCCACCATCTGCCGCAAAATTGCTGAAGGAGGTACGGGTTTCCTGCTGGGAGTTGAAGTAGAACACCGAATCGTTGCGCAGGGCGCGCTGGGTGTTCACATCCATTTGCCCGAAGAAGAAGCCGGCATTCACGCCCAGGGAGAGGCCGCCTATCCGGTAGCCGGTACCCAGAAAAGCGCGGTAACCACCGCCGGAGCCTTCATAAATGGTGTTGGCGCTGTCGATACCGGTAATACGTTCGTTCTCCAGGATCTTGTAGTTCACGCGGCTGTATGGGTGGATGCCCAAAGCCAGTCCCCATTTGGTCATTCCTTTCTTATCCTTGGCCAGGGGTACGCCCACGGCCATATAGTTGAAGAGCAGGTAGGTTGACTGGCTGCGTTCACTGCGGCTGGGGTTGAGCAGGGTGCGCAGTTCCATTTCCACCCCCACGTCGAAGGTGACGGTCTGCAGCGCGCTGTAGGATGCAGGGTTGACGAAATTCACGGATTGCAGGTCGGCGTAGGGCGTGGCCAGCCCACCCATACCCTTGTTGACCACGTTGCGGGTTTTATATACGTCCCCCAACGCGAACCGGGAGTAGGGCGAGTTGATCTGGGCCTGGGCCAGATGGGCTGTTAAAACAGCCGGCAGCAGGGCCAACCATTTTGAAGGCCTACACATTGAGGTCGCAAATTGCATACAATCCTTTGAACAATAGATCGGGGTCGGCAAATATCAAGTTTTTGAGGTGGGGGGCCAAATGCACCAAATCACCCCCGGTTAAAAGCACGTTAAATGCCCCATACCGGCTTTTATAGGCTTCTATGAATCCATCAATTTCCATGGCCAGGCCCAGCACCACGCCACTTTGGATATTGGTGCGGGTGTCGTAGCCCACCAGCGGCACATTCCAGTGGGGCTCCACAATGGGCAGGCGGGCGGTAAATGAGTTGAGGGAGCGCATGCGCATGATCATACCGGGGCTAATGCCGCCGCCCAGGAACTCGTTCTTTACGTTGATGAAATTGTAGGTCACGGCCGTGCCCAGGCCAATCACCAGGTTATTCTGGTTGGGAAAAAGCTGCACGGCAGCGGCGCACAGGGCCAGGCGGTCGGCGCCAATGGTTTCGGGCTTACCCACGGGGGTACTGAACGGCAGTCGGCTGGCGGCATGCAAAACATGCAGCCGGGTGCGGGCCTCCAGCAGGGCGGTCACTTCGGGCGGATGGTTGATCACCGAGGAGAGGATGCAGCGATCCGGTCGCCAGGCATCCAGCAGGCGCCGGGTAGACGCCAGCAGGTCCTCATCAAAAAAAGCCACCTCCTGCTGTGCGGCGCCGGCAAACAGGGCCGCCTTCTGGCGGGTGTTGCCAAAGTCGATGCAAAGGGTGGTGGTGGTGTCTGCTGCGCTCATCCGGCCGGTATTGAAGCGCCAAACCTATCTGAATTTGCAGAAAAACGAACGTATAGGACAAAAAAATTGGCCCTCGTGGAAACGAGGGCCTCAACCAAAACTAACTGCTTATGAGAAAAATCGTATTGTCTGTGTTCCTTGTTTATTAGACGCTGAAGTGGCTTGAAAGTAACACGATCGCTTGTTAAAATCTTCAAAACCCTTTTCGCACTTCCTAAGTTACTTCGTCTTTGTCAACAATGCAAATTTCGAACGAATAATTTAATGGTAAGCATCCCAACCCGCTGATTAACCGTCATTTAACATGCCTGTCCTAATATTTTCCCAATCGTTAACGAAAATGGATTGCTGCAGTGCTGCCGGCACCCCATTTAGCCACGCGGTTGGCTGGTGAAGCCGGAAAAAGAGGGAAGCTGCCCGCCTGCTTTCCAGGCAAAAAAAGCCGGACGCAAGGGCATCCGGCTTCCTGGGCAGCCTGCAGGCACAACTGTATGGTATCAATCAATAAAAGGCGAACCGAAATAGGGATGGAGCACCTTGGGCAGGTGGATGGCCTGGGCCGTCTGGTTGTTTTCCAGTAAGGCCGCCACTATGCGGGGCAGGGCCAGGCTGCTGCCATTGAGGGTATGCACCAGCTGGGTCTTGCCTGCCTCATTTTTGAAGCGGCATTTCATGCGGTTGGCCTGGAAGCTTTCAAAATTGCTCACGGAGCTCACTTCCAGCCAGCGCTGCTGGGCCGCACTCCACACTTCAAAATCATACGTGATGGCACTGGCAAAACCCATATCGCCGCCGCAGAGCCGCAGGATGCGGTAGGGCAGCTCCAGGCTGAGCACCAGCTTCTCTACATGGGCCACCATTTCATCCAGGATGGCATGGCTGCGTTCGGGATGGGCAATCTGGATGATCTCCACCTTCTCAAACTGATGCACCCGGTTGAGGCCCCGCACCTGGGCGCCAAAGCTGCCCGCTTCGCGGCGGAAGCACTGGCTGAAGGCTGTCATCTTCAGGGGCAGGTCGCTTTCCTTCAGCACCACATCGCGGTATACATTGGTCACCGGCACTTCTGCCGTGGGAATCATGTACAGGTCATCGGCCGGCATGTAATACATCTGCCCTTCCTTGTCGGGCAGCTGGCCCGTACCATGGGCGCTGGCGGCATTGACCATATACGGCGGAATGTACTCCGTATAGCCCGCGGCCGTATTATAATCCAGGAAATAGCTCACCAGGGCCCGCTGCAATTTGGCACCCTTGCCCTTGTAGAGCGGAAAGCCACTGCCCGTGATCTTGGCACCGGTTTCAAAATCAATGAGGTCGAATTTTTTGATCAGGTCCCAATGCGGAACCGCATCGGCAGGCAGTTCCGGCTTGATGCCGCCTTCACGCACCACCTCATTGTCTTCGGGACCAGTGCCAGCGGGTACCGCGGCGGCCGGCAGATTGGGCAGCTGAATGGCAATGTCCTGCTGCTGCTGCTCCACAGTGCCCAGCTGCTCTTTCAGGGTCTTTTCCCTTTCCTTCCACCCGGCCACTTCGGCCTTTTTGGCCTCTGCTTCTTCCTTCTTCCCTTCCTTCATGAGGCCGCCGATGGCTTTGGCCGCCAGGTTGCTCTGGTTGAGAATGGTATCCAGCTCCTGCTGCAGGCTGCGCCGTTCAGCATCCAGGGCAGAGATCTGGTCTACCATGTCGAGCTGCTTAAACTGCTTGTGGGCCAGGCGCTCCCTGACAAAATCGGGATTCTCGCGAATGAGTTTTATGTCCAGCATACGGTTTTGTGATTTGGGATGGCAAAGATAACCCAAGGGGCCGAAGCTGGCCGGCAATTATGGTATAGCCACCAGGGGCTGTCTTATTTCCCAAACCCGCAACAACGATGTGTGGCATTGGGCCCGACATTTGCGCCATGACCATGAACGACGACCTGCAACAACGCTGGTGGAACCTGGAAGCCCGACTGGTGGAACGCTTTGGCAAGAAACCCGACCTGGATGCCATTCTCTACCTCATTGGCATGCAGGAGATGCAGTATTTTGAAGAAAACATCGCCAAGGAAACCAAGCAAGACCTGATGCATGTGGCCGTTTGCACCATCCTGTCGCCCAGCGGATACTATGAACTGGAACGCCACGACGCAGACGGCTGGCCCCATTTCAAGCAGCTGAAGGCCCTGCCCGATATGAGCCTGCGGGAACAGGAAGATTTCCTGAAAGACCATGTGCTGCTGTATTTTGAGCGGGACAGATTTGAGGTTTGAGGTTTGATGTTCGAGGTTTGAGGTTTGAGGTTTGATGCTTGTTGAAGCTCGTGCCCCAGCCTTGAACATTGAACTTTTGAACGCTGGAACCCTGGAACTTGTGAACATTGGAACATTGGAACTTTCGAACTTGTGAACATTGGAACTTTCGAACTATTGGAATCACTATGAAGCATTTAATCGCCCCGTCACTTTTCCTGTCATTACTGCTGGTTGCCTGCAGCGGGCCCAAATCATTCCGCAGCCTTGACAAGGAGGAACAGGCAGCCATCAAGCATTACCGGAAGCTGGTGAACACGAAAGACGGTCGATACCACGTGCTCATCATGACCAGCCAGGGCAATATGGTGGTGCAGCTGTACAATGAAACGCCGCTGCACCGCGACAATTTCGTTTCCAAAGTGCGGGCAGGCTTTTACGACAGCCTGCTTTTTCACCGCGTAATCAACCAGTTCATGATCCAGGGCGGCGACCCCACCAGCAAGTATGCCCAGGCTGGCCAGCCCCTGGGCAGCGGCTCCGCACCCGGCGAAAGGATACCGGCAGAGTTCCGCACCGGTGAGGGCATCTACCACCAGCGGGGTGCCCTGGCGGCTGCCCGCGACAACAACCCCGAAAAAGCCAGCAGCAACTGCCAGTTCTATATAGTACAGCGGCAGGTATGGCGGCCCGCCCAGCTGGACAGCACCATTGCCCAACGCGGGCTCACCCTCAACGATGCCCAGAAGAAACTCTACACCACCGTGGGCGGCACCCCGCACCTCGATGGCAATTACACCGTGTATGGCATGCTTGAAATAGGATTTGACGTGCTCGATAAAATTGCCGGCACCAAAACCCTGCCCGGCGACCGGCCTGAGTCCGACGTGCGCATGAAGATGTTCCTGCTGAATGAACGCCGCAAATAGACGCCGCAGCCTTTTACTGCCCCGGCAGGTGCCTGCGTGCCCAGAATTGTGCCACCGCCGCGGCAAACAGGCCATTTTTCCTTTAGGTTTGCAGTCCTGAATTATTTGCAAACCATATAAACGAAGCACAATGAATTTTCCGTCTGAACTGCGCTACACCAAAGACCATGAGTGGATTAGCCTGAACGGCAATGTGGCCACCATCGGTATCACCGATTTCGCCCAGCGCGAATTGGGTGATATTGTTTATGTGGACATCGACACGGTTGGTAAGAGCCTGGATGCTGAAGCCGTGTTTGGTACCGTGGAAGCGGTGAAGACAGTGAGCGACCTGTTTCTGCCCGTAGCCGGCAAGGTGCTGGAAGTGAATGCCGCCCTCAATAACCAGCCGGAACTGGTGAATGCTGATCCTTATGGCGAAGGCTGGATGGTGAAGATTGAAGTGAACAACCCCGCCGACGTGGAAACGCTTATGTCGGCCGAAGCCTACCAGCAAATGGTAGGATAAGTTGTACCTGCTGCGAGCCAGGGCAACCGGCGCCACCTGCCTGCTACGGCTGCCCCTGCTCCCCAACCTGTATCCCATTCCTGTAGGTGCGGCCGCTTTCCGGCTGGCGCAGCGTATGCGCATCGTTGCAGCATCCCAAACTGCAGCACTGCGACGGAAACACGCACCCAATAGCATATCCATGAGTGAAGCCCCAAAAGCTGCCCCGGCAAAACCCGACCTGCCGCCGGCACCCAAGCCCATTCGCTGGTTTCGCACCGCGCTGGCCGTGGCGGTGCTGCTGCTGATGGGCAGCATACTGCTCAACTTCTATTTCTACAGCCAGCAGGCCGACACCAGCACGCGGTATGAGGAACTGCTGCAGCAGCAAAATACCCTGCTGTCACAAAAAGCAGAGCTGGAATCCAGCCTGCAGCCCTTTGTCCATCCGGATTTGCGGGCCCTCACCCTGCTGGCCACCAACGGACCCGCCATCCCGCGGGCCACTGTATACTGGCACCCGCAGCAGCAAGACCTGTTTTTAGTCATTCAGCAACTGCCAACGCCTCCGGCCGGCAAACAATACCAGCTGTGGGCACAGCAAAATGGCAACTGGATGAACGCTGGCCTGGTGCAGTGGACCGGTAGCCGGCAGGCACAACCCATGAATAAGATGGCCGCTGCCACCGCCTTTTTCATCACCCTTGAACCGGAAGGGGGCAGCGATGCACCCACCCTGGCCGGCCTGCAGGCCACTGGCCGCTGGTAACAACGGCAACAGCCCCGCGTATCCATGAAAAAAAAGCCCGCAACACTTACCTGGTATCTTCCGGCCTGGTGCTGGCTGGCCCTCTCCTTCTACCTGTTCACCATACCCGGCACCGCCCTGCCCAGCAGCGGCTGGATGGACAACCTGCAGGTAGATAAGCTGGTACACCTGTTTCTCTTTGCCGTAATGGTGGTGCTGTTCTCCAGACCTGCCCTGGCAGGCGCAGCACCCATGCCCCGGACTGCCCTCCATATAGGCATACCGATGGCCTGTATAGCCTATGGCGTAGCCATTGAGTTTGTGCAATTGTACTGGATTCCCCTGCGGGGCTTTGAGGTTTGGGATATTGCCGCCGACACGGCGGGCAGCCTTGTAGGTGCCTGGCTGGCACCCCGGCTGGTGAAACGCCGGCACCAGCCTATTCAAAACCCAGGCTCTTCAGCTCGCGGAAATGGCCGTTGAGCTTGATCCGGTCCTTCAGCGCCTCCATTTCCCTAACTACCGGCAGCACCTTCTGCAAATGCCGCCTCAGGTATTCCACGCGCTGGTCTTCGCGCAAGAGCTGCAACATCTCGTATTCTTCTTCCAGGCTGAGGCCTGCCATATGAGCCAGGTCGTAACTCCTGAGCTGCTCATCCGGCCGGGGAAACACCTTCTCCACCTTCAGTAACCGGTGCAATTCGCGCACACCCGCCACCACCATGCGAATGGCAGGCACCACCGCTTCCGCATCGTTCTCGGGGTAGTTCACAATAGCCCCGCTGTATAACTTATCAGGTATTTCCTGCACCACTTCCAGCAGGCGGAAAACACGTATACCGCGTGTGATGATATCCATCTTGCCGTCTTCATACTCCTGCTTCAACACGGCCACTTCCACCAGGGTGCCAAACTCCATGATCTTGTTGTCAATGACGGATGGAATGCCAAATGGCTTGGAGCGGTCCATGCACTCACGTATGAGCTGGCGGTACCGTGGTTCAAAAATGTGCAGGTTCAGCTGCTCACCCGGGTAAACCACCACGCCGAGCGGGAATATGGGAATGAAGTTGGTCATGGGAATGGATGGGAAATTAGGAAAGTTTGGGGTTCGAAGTTTGATGTTTGAAGTTTGAAGTTCGATGTTTGATGTTCGTTATGCGGGGCGGCTTATGATTGGCAGGCAGGCGATTTGATTTGTTTGTGGTTTTTTGTTTGTGGTTTTTGGTTCGCTATGCAAGACGGTTTACCATCTTCAATCAGGCAGAAAGATTCAGGAAGTTTGATGTTTGATGTTTGATGGTCGCTATGCGGGGCGGCTCATAAGGGAATAGGCAACAGTTGCGGCCTTCCCCGTCTTTCGGACTCAAACCACTGAGGCGATGGAGGTCAGCACAGAGGTGTACGGAGTGAATGGCCTTCCGCTACAAGCTTCCGGACTTTCGGTCTTCCGGACTTTCGGACTTTCGGACTTTCGGACTCAAACCACAGAGGCGAATGAGGTCAGCACAGAGGTGTACGGAGTGCATGGCCTTCCGCTACAAGCTTCCGGACTTTCGGACTTTCGGTCTCCGAATCCCACCTGCCAGGAGCTGCGCACCTTACAGGAGGGTCCCTTCTCCCGACTCCGGACTATGGTCTCCCGACTTCCGGACTCATTCCTTCACCGCTCCATACTGCTTCAGTATCTCCATCACCTTATACATGGGCAGCGCTTCCACCTTGCGGCCCTGCCGGCCCTTCATGTCATGGGCGGCAAACAGCGCATTGAGTATAGCTTCCTCAGTAGCTTCAATGGCGGCCATGAACAGCGGCGACACCGCATCATTGTGGAGCAGGGTCTGGTTCAACGTATTACCTATGGGCTGGTGGGGTATTCTTAGGCTGCTATCGGTGGAAAAGGCGATCACATAATCGCCGCTGCCATTGCTGGCAATGCCACCGGTTTTAGCCAGTCCCATGAAAGCACGTTTGGCCAGGCGTTCCAGGTTGCGGGCATCCAGCGGCGCATTGGTGGCCACCACTATCATACAGCTGCCATCGGGCGTATTATTGAGGCGGTCGCTGAGGTAGTACTTCTGCATTTCCCGGCCCACCGGCACGCCGGCCACTTGCAGTACACCGCCAAAATTGGCCTGCACCAGCACGCCTACCGTGTAGCCGCCCAGGCTGGCCGGAATGCTGCGCGATGCCGTGCCAATGCCGCCTTTCCATCCAAAGCATACGGTGCCGGTGCCTGCGCCCACATTGCCCTCCGCCACCGGCCCGCTGCGGGCGCCATCCAGGGCCTGACGCACATGGTCATTGGTTACATGCATGCCACGGATATCATTGAGGTAACCATCGTTGGTTTCGCCCACCAGGGCATTCACACTCTGCACCTGCCCGTTGCCCGGCTGTTGCAAAGTGTATTGCACCACAGCCTGCATGGCAGCCGGCACACTGAGCGTGTTGGTCAGCACCACGGGCGTTTCCAGGTTGCCCAGCTCGTTCACCTGGGTGCTGCCTGCCAGCTTGCCAAATCCGTTGCCGGCAAAAATGGCTGCCGGCACTTTCTGCTGAAACAGGTTGCCGGCATGCGGCAAAATAGCTGTAACGCCTGTGCGCACACTATCGCCCGCCACGAGTGTGGTATGCCCTACCTGCACACCGGGCACATCGGTAATGGCATTCCAGGCACCGCGGGGCAATACGCCGATGCGGATGCCCAGGTCGGCTACCCGTTTGGAAGCCTGCGTCAGGCCAGGCAGGGCAGGTAAAATGGCTGCAAGCAGCAGGTAGAAGCTACGCATAGAGTATTTTTTTCAAGATAAGCAACCGTGGACCAATACCCGAAGCCGGCCGCCTCAGGTTTGCCCATGCTGCATTACCAGCAGGGTTATGGCGTGCGAACCTTCGGTGTCCTCCACCCTGCGGGTTTCCTGCCGCACGGCATAAGGCAGCAGGGCTTCAATGAAAGGCTTGGCCATAAGGCGCTGGGGCGTGGTCAGCACCAGGCAGGCACCTTCGTTCCAATAATGCCGCACCAGTTGCAGCAGGGCAGAAAAAGCTGCCGGCTCGTAGTTCACATCACTCAGGAGCACCACCTCTGCATGCCCGGCGTGCTCCGGATCATTCCAATCGGCGGTATGGAACTCCATGTTGGTGATTCCCAGCATCTGGGCGCTGCGGGCAGCCAGGGCCATGGCATCTGCCGACAGGTCGGTACACCGCACCCACCGGGCCTCCCGGGCAGCCACCAGCGAAGGAAGCCCCAGGCCTGCCGCCCATTCCAGCACCACTTTCCCCCGGATATACTCCGGATAATCGGCCAGAAAACCAGCCAGGGCAATGGCGGAGGGCCAGAGCCGGGTCCAATACGGGAAAGCAGGTTGCAGGCCCCGCTGCCGCAGGGATTCGTACTCCGCCTTTACCATGACAGGCCCTGGTACATAGAGCTGCTGAACATGGGTGCTCAGCGGCACGGACACTATGTCTGCCGGAAATTCCAAGGGGCGAAAGATCGTCCTTTTTCAGGCCCTTTTTCTTGGCAGAACCAAATATTAAGCGTATATTTAATGTTACAACAACGTCCCCCTCTGCCACTACACTGCACCGAGGGACCCAAAACTGTCCCAGGCCATGAAAAAGCCAAACACCAATGTATTGGCGGCTATTGCCTTTTGCGGCATGATAGCCCTCCTGACCATCGTGGGTATCCGGCAAAGCAGCATCGGGCCGGATACAAGTAGCCAGGCCAGTCCTGAGTTTCGCTACCCCAAGCAGTTCATGCTGGAGGAAATGTACAAGCAGTGGAAAGAAATGCTGCAGGATCCGCAGGGTCAGATTCCGATTGGCACCGGCTACCGCAGTTGGGTGGCTGCAGGCGAAATGATGCGTCAGCAAAAGCAGGATCTGCTTCTCAGCAGCTTTGCCAGCCTGAACTGGACCAGCCGCGGCCCATCCAATGTAGGTGGCCGCACCCGTGCCCTGCTGGTATCACCAAACGACGCCACCGGCAATACGGTGTTTGCCGGCAGCGTGGGTGGCGGACTCTGGCGCAGCAACAATATGAAAGGCAGCAGCCCCACCTGGACCCCTGTGAATGATTTCATGGAGAACCTGTCTATAGCCACCCTGGCCTATGACCCCTCCAATACGCAGGTGTTTTATGCAGGTACCGGCGAAGGATTCAACAATGCCGATGCCGCCCGTGGTTATGGCATCCTCAAATCCACCGACGGCGGTAATACCTGGTCGTTCCTTTCTTCCACCCAGAACAGCAGTTTCTATTATGTGAATAAGCTGGTAGTTACCAGCACCGGCATCATTGTGGCTGCCACCAGCAGCGGCATCAGGCGTTCCACGGATGGCGGCCTTACCTGGGCCAACCCGCTGGGGGGCTCATTGGGCGACGTAGAAATAGCCGCCAACGGGGTACTTTTTGCAGCCAGCAAAAATGCCGGGGGCGGGGTGTACCGCAGTACCGACAACGGGGCAACCTGGACACAATCTGTGAGCGGCCTGCCCACCGGGCTGGGCGGCTACAGTCGCTATGAACTGGCCACCGCACCCAGCGATGCCAACCGAGTATATGTAATGGTATACCAGGATGCCACCTCCGATGAAACCAATTTCTACAAATCGGTGGATGGCGGCGCCACCTACACAGCTATCACCAGGCCCGTGGATGCAGATGGCGGCATCTCCTCCAGCGACATCACCCGCAGCCAGGGTTGGTACGACCTCATCATCAAAGTGGATCCCAATAATGCCGATGTAGTGTACACCGGCGGCATAGACCTGTTCAAATCCACCAACGGCGGCGGCACCTGGACACAGATCAGCCACTGGTATGGCGGATTCTCCAAACAGAATGTGCATGCCGACCAGCACTATATTGAGTTTGAAGGCACCAACAGCAGCGTAATCTACTTCACCAACGACGGCGGGGTTTTCCAAACCACCACCGGCACCAATGCCGTGCCCACCATTACGGCCCGCAATACCAATTACAACGTCACCCAGTTCTATGCCTGCGCCATGCACCCGGCCAGTGGCAGCAACTTCTTCATTGCAGGCGCCCAGGACAATGGTACCCAGCGCTTCACCCTGGCGGGCTTTGGCAGCACCAGCCAGGCCAGCGGCGGCGACGGCGCCTATTGCAATATCGACCAGCTGAACCCCACCTATATGTTCTCGCAGTATGTATACAACAACTACTACCGCAGCACCAATGGCGGCAGCAGCTTTGGCAGCGTGAGCAACAGCTTCAGCAGCACCGGTCGTTTCATCAATCCCACCCAATACGACGATAACACCAAGGAATTGTATGCCGCCACTGCAGCCGGCAAATACCTCCGCTGGAACAATGCCAATACCGGCAACACCTTTGAACAGGTAACAGTAACTGCCCTGGGTACACAAGCCATATCTGCTGTAACCGTATCGCCCGTAGTGGCCGACCGGGTATATTTTGGCACCGGCAACGGGCAGGTGGTCGAAGTAAACAATGCCTCCACCGCATCCGGCACCGTGGCCGGCCGCAGCCTGGGCACGCCCAACGGCGGCTACCTCAACTGCATCTGGCAAGACCCGGACAATGCCGATCATTTGATGCTGGTTTATTCCGGCTTCGGTCGCAACAATATCTATGAAACATGGAATGCCTCCGCCGCCACGCCCAGCTGGACCGGCAAGGATGGCAACCTGCCCGATATGCCCGTATTCTGGATCCTGCCCGAACCCGGCAGCAGCTCCACCAATGTGCTCGTTGCCACAGAATACGGCGTTTGGAGCACCACCACCTTCAACAACACTTCCCCCACCTGGGCCATCACCAGCAATGGCATGGCACGGGTGCGCGTAACCCAGCTGCACTATCGCCCCAGCGACCACACCGTAGTTGCCAGTACCCACGGGCGTGGCTTATTTACCGCCACCCTCGTACCGTCTAACAGCTGCGGGCTTCCCTCCAGCCTCAGCAGCTCCGCCATCACCGCCACCACGGCCACAGTGAGTTGGGGTGCTGTTAACGGTGCCCTGAGCTATGATGCAGACTACAAGCTCAGCTCCAGCTCCACCTGGATCAATGCTGCCACAGGCATCACCGCTACCACCCTGAACCTGGCCGGCCTGAATGCCTCCGCCACCTATGACTGGCGCGTTCGGGCCAATTGTGCCAGCGCTTCATCCAGCTATGTACAGGCGCAGTTCACCACCAATCCGCTCTGCGGTAACGTGGGCGGACTCAGCGCAACAGGCATCACCGAAACAGCAGCCACGCTCAACTGGGCAGCCGTGAGCGGCGCTGACAGCTACGATGTGGAATACAAAACCGCAGTGGCCGCCACCTGGACCCCCGCCATCACCGGAACCACCAGCCTGTCGCATACCCTCAGCAACCTCACAGCCTCCACCGCCTACAACTGGCGCGTACGTTCCAACTGCCCGGAAGGAGCCGGCAGCTTCACCCAAGCCAATTTCAGCACCCTCAGCCCACCGGTATGCACAGACACCTATGAAGCCAATAACACCAGCAAGCAGGCCAAAACCATCAGCATTGGCACCCCCATCAATGCCGGCATTGGCAGTTCTACCGATGTGGATTGGTTCAAGGTATCTACCGGCAGCGGCAGCAGTACCAACCTGAAAGTCACCCTGAGCAACCTGCCGGCTGACTATGATGTATATGTGTACAACAAGAACCTGGTGCAGGTAGCAGCAGGCACCGCAACAGGTAACACCTCAGAAGTAGTCATATACAACACCACTACCACACGCGCCACCTATTACATCAAAGTGCAGGGCAAATCAGGCGCTTTCAGCATCAGCAACTGTTACAGCCTGCTGGTACAAAGCAGTTCCTCAACCTGGACCGGAACCATCAGCGCCGCCAACCCGGCAGAATTTACCGCCACAGAAGGCCGCATCACTATCTATCCCAATCCGGTAAGCAGCACCCTGTTCCTGCGATTCCACAGCGATGCCGATGGCGAAGCCAGCCTCCGCCTCCTGAACGCCAATGGGGTAGTAATGCAGCAGCAGGGAATCAATGTCATGAAAGGCTCCAACCTGGCCAGGCTGGATGTGCAAGGAAACATTCCAGGTGTATACCTGGTACAAATAACTAACCGTAATCTGCATCTCACCCAAAAGGTGATGATTGTACGCTGACAACAACCCCGGGTGCTCTCTACTCAAAAGAGGCTGTCTCCTTTGCCGGAAGCAGCCTCTTTGCTTTTGGAACCGGCAGCTTGGTGCGCATTATGCAAGCCACAGCGGTTGGGCAATGATGTAAACAGTGCCATCAGGCATCCTTTACGGATAATGCACGGCGGGCAGTGCTGTTGGTTTAGGTAGCCGCCATACCTGCTGCTTTTTGTTGCGGGTGCCTTCCACCACCAGGCCGCCCGGCAAACAGTCGGCCGGTGGCTTACGCTGCGTGGCCAGCGGCTCCAGGTATAGCCGTACCAGGATGTTACCCGCAGCCGGGGCCAGCGTAATCTCCTGCTCCTTCTCGCGGTCGTAGCCAATCACCTGCCGGCCGGCGCCCAGGTGCCGCGTGGCAACCTGCCACCAACGCCCATCCACAAATACCTGCTTCCATTGCATGGAAGCTGTGTCGGCTGGCTTCATCTCCGCCAGCAGGGTATACACGGTATCAATACCATCATCCAGCGGGTTCCCCTGTTCATCCACAGGAACCGTTCCTTTATAATGCAACGTCACAAAGGCATGCCAGGTTACAGAGGGTGCGCCAGGTTTGGCCATGGTTGTGATGGGTATGAGAAACAATGCAATGAATATTCGGGAGAGCAGCATACCTGTAAAGCTATAAGGTCCGCTCCATGCCGCCAGCAACAAAGGCAGATTTAACGCTTCAACCCGGGCCGGCGCTTTTGCTGCAGCCTTTTGCGCCATTCCGGCTCACCGGCCATTTCCCCAATGGTATGATGGGTGAACAGGCGCATCAACCCGGCCTTTACAGGCTGGTAGGCTTCGTGCATGGGGCAAGGCTGCTTTTCGGAACATTGCCGAAGTCCCAATACACATTTGGTCATCAGGTGCTCCTCACCCATGGCCTCCAGAATGGCCTGCATGGGCAGCTGCCTTGATGCCGGTGTCATATAGAAGCCACCACCCGGTCCGCGTACGGAACATACAATACGGTTGTCGCGGCTAAGCTGCTGCATGATCTTGGCGGTGAATGAGGCCGGCGATCCAATGGCACGGGCCACGGCCGCCAGGCTTACCCGGCGGTCTTCATGGCTCTCCCGGGCGATATATAATACCGCCCGCAAGGCATATTCAGTGGTTTTCAGAAACATGGCAGGCAAACAGGTTGTATGGATCAGGCATCCCACTCGGCGTAAGAGTCCGCGGTTTCGTACAGCTTCAGCTGGTGCAACTGCACCCCATCTGGCAGGGCCGCCTGCAACTTGTTTTTGATGTGCAGCAGGATATTCTCTGCCGTGGGCTCCACCGGCCACACTTCCAGGTTGGGCAGCATGCGCAACTCAGGGTGTGCCAGCAGGTAGGCTTCAGATAATATGATGCAGTGGTCAAAACGGTCCACCACCGCCAGTTTCACGGCTGCCTTCAGGTCTTTGAAATCAATCACGAAACCCGGTGCGGGCAGATAGTCGTCGGATGCAGGATCGGACGACTGCACCGTTACGTGCAGTACATAGGAATGGCCATGGATATTGCGGCAGCTGCCGGCATATCCGAAAATGGCATGCGCCGTTTCAAAGCGGAATATCTTGGTAACGCGAAGCATGAAGCAATATGGTTAAGGCGTGAACAGCGGGTGCCCCCGGAGGAGCGGCCCGCCATGAATAAAAGACAAAATTATCCTTAATTATTTACATTTGATCTGTCTTTCACCAGCAGAGCGCCATGACCACCAACGAACACATAGACCAGTTCATTTCCCGCCAAACAGTAGCTTCCGTATGCTGCACCGATGCCGCCGGCAATCCCTGGTGTTTCAGCTGCTATTATTCCTTTGAACCCCATGACCACCTGCTGTATTTCAAATCGGACCTGAACACCAAACACATGGGCATGCTGTTGCAGGACAACCGCGTGGCCGGCACCATCGTGCCCGACAAGATCAGCAAGCTGCAGGTGCGCGGCATCCAGTTTGAAGGGGAATGGCTTGCTGCCGACCACCCCGAAGCAGCCGGCGCTTCCAAGCACTACCACCAGAAATACCCCTTTGCCCTGGCCATGCCCGGCACCGTATATGCCATCCGGCTCAACTTCCTGAAGATGACCGACAGCACGCTGGGCTTTGGCACCAAGCTGCTCTGGCACCGCCATTACCATGGGCACCTGCCTTCGTAACCACGCGCCAGGGGGCGAAGCATTTTTGAACCACAGAGGATGGGGAGGATAACCGGGAGGAACACAGATATTGCTTCGCCAGCATCAAAGAAATTTACCGCAGAGCATTTTTGAACCACAGAGGATAGGGAGGATAACCGGGAGGAACACAGATATTGCTTCGCCAGCATCAAAGAAATTTACCTCAGAGAGAATGAGGACGCAGAGGAAGTTTTCGCTACGCGAAAACAGTTTTGATTGAACCGCCAGGGCGCAGAGACGCGAAGCTATTTTTGAACCACAGAGACACGCTGGCACAGAGAAACACAGAGAGGAATTACCGCGGAGAAAGGAGTACACAGAGGGGTTTTCGCTGCGCGAAAACATTTGTATAGACCGCCAGGGCGTGAAGACGCTACGCATCCGCGCTCGTCCGGAACGCTGTCACGGATGCGTAGCCCGGCAACTCCTCCCGCCACGCAAACATGTTCTTTACACCCTTGTCAGACACCTGCGGGTGTGCAGACAAGGACACCCTCTCGTTCTGCCGCAGGGCGCCACCTGCCAATGTATGCATCCGCATCCGCAAACGCTTTCAATAGCTTTTATCCATGCACCTGCGAAATCCAAACAGCGGGTATGCATACATTTATGCATCAGCAGGCGGCCAAATGCAGGAGCAGCCGACAGCTTATCCTGCCTATATTTAGCCCCTGTTCAATACCTTCTGCATGAAACGATTACTGCTTGCTGCCTGCCTGCTCGGCGGCTGGGGATCTGGCCACAGCCAGGCCGTGGAGAACCTCATCATCGTCACCACCGATGGCCTTCGCTGGCAGGAAGTGTTTGGCGGCATGGATACAGCACTGGCCAATACGCGCAGGTTCAATGAAGGCGACAGCATCCTGCTGTACCAGCAATACTGGCATGCCGATGCCACCGAGCGGCGCAAAAAACTCATGCCCTTTCTATGGAGCACCTTCTCCAGCCAGGGCCAGGTATATGGCAACCGCTGGCTGGGCAGCCGGGTAAACAATGCCAACCCTTACTGGTTCAGCTATCCCGGGTATAGTGAATTGCTCACCGGGCATGTGGACACGGCCATCAACACCAACAACTATCCGCCCAACCCGCATGTAACGCTGCTCGAATTTCTGCACCAGCGGCCGGGCATGCTGGGCCGTGTAGCCGCATTTGGCGCCTGGGAGGCTTTTGATCGCATCCTCAACGAAGGCCGTAGCGGTATCCCTGTAGTATCTGCCTTCGATACCACCGCTAGCATCAGCAACAGCACCCACCTGCAGCTGGTGAACAACATGCTGCGCGACTCCTATAAACCATGGGGACAGGGCGAATGCCTGGATGTGTTCACGCACTATGCCGCTTTTGAAACATTAAAGGGTATGCAACCCCGCGTATTGTATATCGCCTATGGCGAAACCGACGAATGGGCCCATGCCGGCAAATACCGCAGTTACCTGCAGGCTGCCCGCCAGGTGGATGCCTGGCTGCAGCAGTTATGGCAATACCTGCAAAGCCATCCGCAATACCGCAACAAGACCGCCCTGCTGTTCACCACCGACCATGGCCGTGGCGACAAGGTCAAAAGCCAGTGGACAGACCATGGCAACAAAATTGAAGGCGCCAACGAAACCTGGTTTGCCCTCCTGGCTCCGGGCCTGGCACCCCGCGGAGAAATGAAGGAGCACGAAACACTTTACCAGCAGCAACTGGCACAAACCATGGCACGCCTGATGGGACTGCGCTACCAGGCCCGTCATGCCGTTTCACCCGAAGTACCCATGGTGTTCCAAAAACCATGACAATACCGATATGATTCACCTGTTCCATAAAGGGGCAGCCTTCGCCGCCTGCCTGCTCCTCAGCACTACATCCCCGGCCCAACCCAAAGCCTGGCACAACCTGCAATTTGACTCACTCGCCACTCGCTGGGACGATGGCATGCCCCTTGGCAATGGCTGGCTGGGCGCCCT
>JALOMZ010000078.1 GCA_025455205.1 Chitinophagaceae bacterium
ACCAAAGATGGCCAGGGAGGAAGGATCCTTCAGCACTTCAATAGACTCGATGTCGTTGGGGTTGAGGAAGTTGATGTTGTCGTTCCAGATACCATCCACCACATACAAAGGACGGATGCCACCGATGCTCACCGTTCCGCGGATGCGGATATCGGGCTCGGCGCCGGGGGTACCGGAGTTCACCACACTCAGACCAGCCACCTTGCCCTGCAAAGACGCAACGGGGTTGGGGTTGGGCTTGTCGGCCACTTCCTTGCCCTGGATCTTGACAATGGAACCGGTCAGGTCGCGCTTGCTGGCGGTACCATAACCAATCACCACCACCTCATTGAGGCCGGCAGTGGCAAGCGCCAGGGAAACATTGAAGTTGGAGCGGCCCATCACAGCAATCTCCTGGGTGGTATAACCAACGGCAGAAATGACCAGCACATCCTTTTCATCTACACTAATGCTGTAATTGCCCTCGGCATCGGCAGCCGTACCCGTTTTGCTGCCCTTGATGAGCACGGAAGCGCCGGGAATGGGCTTGCCATCCGCGTCGGTTACCTTGCCACGTACCGTTTGCGGGGCAGGTGCCTCCACATCGGCAGAGGAAAGCACGATCAGCTCTCCGTCGAGCAGTTTGTAGCTGATGCCGGTTCCTTCAAACAGCTGGTTCAGTACCGTAACGAGCAGCTCATTGTTGGCACTTAGCGACACCTTGCCGGTGTTTTGCAGTACGGTCTGGTTGTACAGAAAGCGGTACTGGCTTTTCTTTTCAATTTGCTGGAGGGCCTGTTTCATTTCGGCCGATTCCAGTTTGATGGAGATCCTTTTTTGCGCAAATCCGTCTGCATAGGTGTGCAGGCACGCAAACAGGAGCAATGCGATCATCATTTTCATAGCAAGCAGTGATTGAACAATTGACGGTCGCCGTCCGTTTAATTGTGTTGGTTCATGTACATTCATGGCTTAAACACGATAGGGGGTTAATGAATCAGACAACCCAATCCTTGCCGGGATCACGGGCTGTCAGGAGTAACTTTCTGTCTGGGGAGGATGTTGCCGCATCCTCCTCTTTTTTGGTTATCCTGTATTGTAGTGGGTAATCATAGGCAGGCAGTTTAGCAGTTCGTTTATGGATCTTGTTTGGAAATTTTCACCTGGTTACCGTTGACCTCAAACCGAAAGCGGGCGGTGAGCTGCATGGCTTTCAGCGCCTCCAGCAGGGTTTCTTCCTCAAAACGCCCGGTAAAACGGATCGTTTCCAGGTCCGGATGGGCAAACGCTATGTCCACGCCATACCACCGTTCCATTTTATTGGCCACTTCCCGGAACGACTCGTCGGAGAAGGCCAGTTTATTGTTCACCCAGGCGGTTTCCACGGGCAGCTGGTCTATTTCATCCAGCACCAGCCGGGCAATGGTAGGCTCCTGGAGGGCCGGCCGGCTGGCCTGATCTCCCACCAGCCTTTGGGTGGCTCCCATCTGGTTAACCGATGTTTCAGAAACAATCAGTTTCTCACTTGGCTTGAGGTAATAGGTTTTGTCGGGCTGGCCGTTCAGGATTACTTCTACTTTTCCGTGCACCAGGCTTGTCTCAGAACTGGGCTCATTGGGATAGGCTCTAACATTAAAAGCCGTGCCTGTAACCTTGATGCGGATCTTGCTGGTGTGTATATAAAAGGGAACCGCCTTGTTGGGCGCCACATCAAAATAGGCTTCCCCGCTGAGGGTTACTTCGCGGGTATCTTTTCCAAAATCATTGCCATACGTGAGCCGGCTATCGGCATTGAGCCATACCTGGGTGCCATCCGGCAACTCCACCTTAGTTCGCGAGCCGGGGCGCGTGGATACCTGATGGCTTTGGGCCGGCGCCGGAGCACTGCTGGTGACCATGGCCCCCTGCACACTCTCCGGGGAAGGCCAGAATAGGAACCCGGCCACCATCAACAAAATGGCAGCAGCTGCCCAGTACCAGCGCCTGGAAAGCACAAAAACGGTTGCCAGCCCGGAAGGTGCCGAATTTGACTCTTCCGGAACCAATCCCTGGCTGCGCATCTTTTCGGTAAGCCGCTGGTAATCGGCCTCCAGCACTTCCTGGTCAAAGGGAAGACGAGCATGCCAGAATGCCTCCAGCCGGGCCAGATCATCGTGTAAATAGGGCTGCCTGCTCAGCAAGTCGTTTAACTCGCTGATCTCCCCCACCGTGGCTTCCCCGGTGAGTTTCTTGCTGTATAAAAACCAGGCACGATTCTCCATAAGCAGGCAATGCCAGTATGGACACCAAAAACGCGTGCATCCCCCAAAGGAATCAGATAAAAATTTTTACAGTGGGCAGAAGAGTACCTCAACCCCTTCCGGACGGTGGCCGAACCGGTTGTTCCTGCCGGTAGGCCAGCAGTACCTGGCCGATCTTGCGGATGGCGATAGCAATTTGATTTTCAACCGTTTTGGGCTGCAAGTGCAGCAGCTCGGCCACCTCCTTTTGCTTCAAGCCATCTTCCTTTACCAGTTTGAAGATGGTTTGGCATTGGGGCGGCAGGGCGGCCACTGCTTCGCGCAACTTTGCTTCCAGTTCCCGGGAGAGCAGCAATTCCTGCGGGTTGGCGCCCAGGAATTCCAGATCTGTTCTGATGTCTTCCAGCTGCAAAGAAGGATTGCGCCTTAGATGGCGCAGTTGATTCAGGCTGAAATTGCGGGTGGCAATGTAGAGGTAGAGCCGCAGGTTGTGTATATGGTCCAGCGTTTTCCGCTTCTGCCATACCCGCATGAAAACATCATCCACCGCCTCTTCTGCCTCCTGGTGTGAATGGCAGATGGAATAGGCGAATTTCTTCAGGGCCGGCTGAAAACGGCGAAATAATTCCTTAAAGGCCTGGGGGTCTTCAAAAGCGGCAAGCCGGTGCTGCAGTTCAGATATGTGCAAATCCTCGTACATCCGTTCACAATCGTCGGGGGCTAAGATAACAAAGTGCTGATTAATAAATTTTCTGATTTATATCAGGTTTTGCCATTCAGGCTTTGTTTGAGCATGGGCTTGGCACTGTTTTCATCTGTATGAAATTCATATTCAATTGTTTACAATTACTGAATGCTGGCTGGCACCTTCATGCCGGTCTCCTTTTCCAGCTGGCTGACAGATTTTCTGTGCTCATGGCACCTTGGATGGAGGGCAGTGTGATGCCGGGGGCAGACCGTAGGAAATACTTCCAAATCACCTACATTTGCCGCCGCAGAAATTCATCTGCCGGATCCTTAGCTCAGGTGGTTAGAGCGGCTGACTCATAATCAGCGGGTCGGGGGTTCAAGTCCCTCAGGATCCACCAGCAAACAAAAGCCCGCCTCCCACGGGCTTTTGTTTTAACTAAACCTTATTGTCGGTCCATATACCTTAGCCAACTTTAATATTCATTATGCGCATCCTGACCGTGCTGACCCTGCTTACCTTCAGCGCCACGGCATTTGGCCAAAAGGCAGACAGTGCCAAAACCAGCAAGAAAGAGCAATACAAAACCAAGTTCGATTTCAAGAACCGGGCCAACGACCACTTTATGCTGCAATTTGGCTACGATGGCTGGGTGGGCAAACCAGACAGCGTGAATACCACCGGCTTCAGCCGCCACTTCAACGCCTATGTGTTCTTCGACATGCCATTCAAAACCAACCCGCAGTGGAGCGCCGCCATTGGTGCCGGTGTGGGAAGCAGCAACATCTATTTCGACAAGACCATTGTACGCCTGCCGGCCAACAGTTTCCAGCAGCAGGTGGTGTTTGATGACCGCAGTGATACCACCTACTTCAAGAAATACAAACTCACCAATGTGTGGCTGGAGGCCCCTGTGGAATTGCGCTATGTGGCCAACCCGCTGAACACCAACAAGAGTTTCAAGTTTGCCATCGGCACCCGCCTGTCGGCCACCATGCGTGTGGGCTATGGCGTGTTCAGCCTGCACGGCTCCTACCAGATCCTCAACCTGTTCCGCGACGGATCCGGCCCCACCGTAAGGCCCTACAGCGTAGGCCTCACCATCAGCGGCCTCTGACCCGGGCAACCCGCTACCATTTCCCAACATATTTTAAAACCTTGCCTGCGGGTAAGGTTTTATTTTTGTCCCACAATTATTCCGCTCCCCCTTGATAGAGAAGAAACAAATCCGCCAGCAGGAAAAAGCCATATTGGTAGGCCTGGTACACCAGCACCAGACCGAGGCACAAACAAAGGAATACCTCGACGAACTGGCCTTCCTGGCAGAAACGGCCGGGGCAGAAGCCATCAAAAGGTTTTGGCAGAAACTGCCGCACCCCGACAAAGCCACCTTTGTAGGCAAGGGCAAGCTGGAGGAAATAGGAACCTACGCCAAACTGAAGGGTGCCGATCTGCTCATCTTTGACGATGAACTGAGCGGCTCGCAGATCAGCAATATCGAAAAAGCCACCGGCATCAAGACCATCGACCGGAGCGACCTGATCCTCGACATCTTCGCCCGCCGGGCCAAAACAGCGCAAGCACGGGCCCAGGTGGAGCTGGCACAATACCAGTACCTGCTTCCCCGCCTGCGCGGTATGTGGAAGCACCTGGAACGGCAGGGCGGTGGCATCGGCACGCGAGGCCCCGGTGAAACGGAAATAGAAACCGACCGCCGTATTGTGCGCGACAAAATTTCGCTGCTCAAGACCAGACTGAAAGAATACGACAAACAGGCCTTCACGCAGCGCAAGGAACGCGGCGAATTCATACGCGTAGCTTTAGTGGGTTATACCAACGTGGGCAAAAGCACCCTCATGAACCTGCTGAGCAAAAGCGAAGTGTTTGCCGAAAACAAACTCTTTGCCACGCTGGACACCACCACCCGGAAAGTAGTATTTGAAAACACGCCCTTCCTGCTGAGCGATACTGTGGGCTTCATCCGCAAACTGCCCCACCACCTGGTGGAAAGCTTCAAGAGCACCCTCGATGAGGTGCGCGAAGCCGATGTGCTGCTGCATGTGGTGGATGTGGGTCACCCGCAATATGAAGACCAGTACGCGGTGGTGAATAAAACCCTGCAGGAACTGGGGGCGCACGACAAGCCGGTGATCACCATCTTCAACAAGCTGGACCTGTATGAAGAGCACACCTTCGACAAATGGCTGGACCCCGAGGTGAAGCAGCAGATGCTCAAAGACCTGGAAGCCCGCTGGCAAAGGGAGACCCATTACAATGCCGTATTTGTGTCGGCCACCGAAAAGCGCAATATCGAAGGGCTGCGGAAAACCATCCTCGACAAGGTGAGGCAGCACTACGCGGTGCGGTATCCGTATAAGACAAATTTTTATTGAGCCCGGAACAGAACCGTGGCCAGGTCATCGGCAGCGGTCAGTCTTTCAGGTAGCGCCGCACCGTTCCGCGGTTGGTGAGCCAGATGAGCCCCAATACCAGGATCATGGCTGCCAGCGTTGCCACACTTACATAAGGCGGGATATACATCTGCTGGCCCAGAAGGATCCGGTGAAGCACCCATTGGATCACCGACAGGCCGCCAACCACCGCCAGCATCACCACCCCATTCACCGGCATGAACTGCTGCATCAGGAAAGCCTGCAACTGCCGCGGCGAGGCCCCCAGCGTTTTCAGCAGTTCAATATCCCGCTTGCTGCTGGCAATGGTGAGCTGTATAAACAGGCTGAACACCAGCATGCCAAACAACAGCATCACCAGCCCGATGCCCCCAACAATACCTACGATCCAGTTAACGATCACCCGCACCTTGCTGAAGCGGGTTTTGTCGGTATTGGTGCGCCAGCCCCTGTCGGCCAGGTATTTCACCAGTTGCGGATCAGAGGGATCCTTGGTCTTGATCACAATGCGCGTGGTAACGGCGCCCGTCCGGTAGCCAAGGGTGCGGTTGGCCGCTTCCATAAATGACTGGGGAATGAGGATGGAATTGAGGCGGTCGGAAGATGCCACAATATGCCCTACCATCTCCATTTCTTTTCCGTTACCCTTGAGCAGCACCCGCAGCGGAATGGCCTTCAGGGCCTCCAGCGACAGCTGCGGGAAGTTTTGCGAGCTCATGGCCATGCCGGTGTTGTAGAGGTCAATAATGAATGTGGGAATGATCACCGGCAGGTCGCGCTGGCCCGGCTTCCAGGCCCAGGCCTCGCTGGTAACATCAATGAATTCATCCGGCACGCTTTCGAAGTAGGCATCGGTGTAAAAGGGAATGGCATCGCTGTAGCTGCTCACGTTCACGTTGAAGTTGGAGGCAGTAAGGGTACCCAGCTTTTCCACGAAAGGCTGCTGGCGCAGGCTGTCCAGTTCAGCCTCGTTAAAAGCACTCAGTTCCTTGCGGCCCTGGGTTGCTGCGGTCACCTCTTTGTTGATGACTAGGAAGTCGGCGGTTTCATTCGCATTTTGCTTGCCATGCAGCAGCTCATTGAAGTTCATGAAGGTTTGCACCGCCAGCAGTATGAACAGTACGGCCACCCCCATGCCTACCGTGCCCATCAGGAAACGAAACCTTCCGATGCCGGTGCGGATCAGTTTGCGCAGGATGGGGCGTATGGAGGGTGTATGCATGGGGAGGGATCAGAGGTTGAGGTGTACCGAATAATCAAACAGGTCATCGTCGTCCAGGTCGGTAACCAGGAACCCGGCGCCGCGGTCCCGGCATTCGGCCGCAATGAGTCCCGCCGCTTTGCGGGCATTGTCACGATCAAGGTGGCTGAAAGGCTCATCCATGATCAGGAAGGTAAATGGCTGCACCAGGGCGCGGATGATGGCGATACGCTGCTGTTCGCCGTAGCTGCAGGTAGAGGTCTGCTGACCCAGCACATGCGCCACCCCCAGCTGCGCTGCCATGGCCTGCACTTTTTCAAGGCTGCAGTATGGCTTTCCCGGCATATTGCGCTTCAGCTCAATATTCTCGAGGGCGGTAATCTGGCCAAACAAGCGCAGGTCCTGAAATACCACACTCAGCTTTTCCTGCCGGTATTGGGCCATGGCTTCGGCCGGAATATCAAGCACATTGACCCCATCGTAGGCAACGGTCCCATCATAATCCCTGCGCAGATTCCAGATGATATGCGTAAGGGTGGTTTTGCCGCTGCCACTGGGTGCTTTCACCTTAATATGATCGCCGGCGCGCAGCACCAGCTCCCGGTTCCAGATGTCCGACATCCCCGAAAGGGCCTTTTCGCGGATGGGGGCGGGCACAACCTGATGGAGGGTGATGGTCATGATGCGGGTAATGGTAGGCGTATGGTGTTCAGATCTCCGTGGGCAATATCCCGAAAAATACATTGCCACAGAAACACGCTGTGGCAATGATATCAACAGTCAGGTACTTACTGAGGTTCAACGTCCCCGGGCTTATTGCAGCGAAGACTCCATGCGCTGGTACAAAGCCTCTTCCTCCTTTTCCTTCAGCTTCATTTCCTCGGCGGCATACATCAGGAAGCGCACCATCTGGGGCAGGGCATTCTTACCGGGCGCCATCACCACCTCACCCTGGCTGCTGATCTTCTTGCCGTCGAAATTGGCGGTATTGAACCACATTTCCCGGAAGGTTTCCCGCGAGCGGTGGAGGATATTCTTTTCATGCAGATCACTGCTGTCGAACACCGCATCGGGTATACCCTGCAGGATACTGGCGGCATCTACATAAAAGCCTATGGACTTGCCCTTGAGCGCAGTTACAGCACCGGCTTTTACAGCGGGATTGGGTTTGGCCGCCGCATAGCCGGCATACAGGGCACTGTCGGAGGCTATGATCAGCACATCATTTTCCACACCAGCCACCACCGCATTGCCTGCTGCCATATCAGTGGGCGGCACCACGGGGTAAATGCGGTTGCCCTCACGGCGTATCAGCTGCTGCTTTTCGGCCAGTGCCAGCAGCTTGTCGAAGGCTGCCTTGTCGCCAATGCGCACTGCAGCCAGCAATTGGCCCGTGGGCATATACGACATGAAATCTTCTGCCTGTCCTTTGTTCATGGTTTTAACCGTGAAGTCACTCGACATAATAGCGAAATCGCCTTTGAATGCCTTTATTACTTCGTCCATGGTGATGCCGGTTTCAGCCAGGGCCACCCCGGCCAGGGCATCAAAACCGGTTTCCTGCAGAAATGCCGGCAGCAGCTGGGGGTTAAAACTGAAAGCGGTAACGGTATTCACATTGCTGCCGGGATACCTTTCCACCAGGCTCATGTCTACCACGGGACCGGCATATTTTTTCAGCAGTTCCGACATTTTAGCCCCGGCATAGGCTTCGTTCTCCATCAGGATCCTGCCTTCTTCAAAATTGATCCGCGTTACACTGTATACTCCCTGCAGCAGTTCTTTCAGCTTGGTTTGCATAGCCGCCATAAAGGGATTCACGGTGGCGCCGGTGAGTGCATCGCTGTTGGTGAACACCATCACATCTGAAGGCTTCTCCAGGGCTGTCACAAAATCCTTCACCGACAGGATGCTTTCATCCTTTTTCTGTTCGAAAAATTTCTTCAGCAGGGCCTTCACGCCTTCTGCTCCCGGCAGGGCGCCAATGGGAGCCTCGGTGCTGTCGTTTAGCAGATCATAATCTTCGGCGGTGTGGGTACCTACCATCATAACGGCACCCTTTTTCCAGCCCAGTACCATATCGCCCATGTCTACCATGCTGATATCTCCTTCCTGCTGCACTTTGGGCGCCTGGGGCATTTTGGCTATGAAAGCCTCCAGTTTGGCCGCATCTTTCAGGCCCGCCACCATCTGGAAGCTGGCGCTGCCGGTGGTTACATCCAGGGCGGGGATGGCCACCAATACCTTCTGCTCAAAATCAACGCCGGCATCCCTGAATTCGGCCCACTTGGCCAGGGCCTCCGAATAATCCTTGGAATCATGATCGTCCTTCAGCACGCTCAGCATGTTCTCCATGGTCAGAGAGTCTTCTGCCAGCTTCTGTGTGAGGCGCTGAACATCAAAGGAGATCACATATCCGGCCGTTTTCGGAATATATCGGGCGTAGTCGGGGCCTTTCTTGCTGCAGGAGCTGAGCAACACCGCAACCAACAGTATAAGACCTGTAAACTGTCTGAACTTCATGACGAATTTTTGGACAAAATAACAGGGAATCCAGGCGCTGGCAAAAACTGGCCCCTGCATATACAGCGGCGGGTTATAGCCGGTTCTATGGGCATTTGGCAGGGATGTAAGGAAGGCTATGGCGGTGCACCAGGCTGCATGACGCAGTTTTCCGGCGCCCCATTCTGCAAAAGCGCCTATTTTCAGGCACCAAACTACGTATACCCAATTACCGCATAGCATATGAAATACGATATCCGCCACCTGCCCGCCCGCAAGCGCATTGCCCTGGTGGCCCACGACCATAAGAAAGACGACCTCATCGACTGGGCCTGGTTCAACCGCGAGATGCTGGCCAAGCATGAGCTCTTTGCCACGGGTACCACTGGCAGGCTGCTGGAAGAAAAACTGGACCGTCCGGTACGCAAACTCATGAGCGGCCCGCTGGGCGGCGACCAGCAGATTGGGGCCATGATTGCCAACGGGGAGATTGACATGCTCATTTTTTTCTGGGATCCTATGGAGGCGCAACCGCATGATACCGACATCAAGGCCCTGCTGCGCCTGGTGGCCGTATGGAATATACCCATGGCTTCCGACCGCAGCACGGCCGACTTCATGCTCACCAGCCCCCTGATGAACCATCCTTATGAATGCAAGGTGCCCGATTACAGCAACTACCTGAAGCGCAGCATCCCCTGATGACAGATTGCCATGGGAAAGAGATCGCCTTATGATCCATATGAGGTGGTGGAGCAAAGCAACAAGCAACTCCGCCTGCAATTGAGTGCATCGCAGCAGCTCTTTTACCGCATTGTTACACGCATCCTGCCCGGGGTCATCACCATTGCGCTCAGCGTTTTATTCATGCACCTGCTGCGGCAGGGTGAAACCCAAAAACTGTGGTGGGTATTGCTGGCCATGACAGGGCCGCTCATGTTGCTGTTCATTCCCAGCTGGCCGGACATCCACATCAGAAAAGGAATGATCACGGTGTCAAGGCACCAGGGATTCAGCACTAAAACAAATACCTTCCGGGTGGACCAGGGCTCCGGATTCGAAGCACGGTTGATCTTCCTGCACAAAAACGTGTACTATAATGTTTACCTGATCCATCCGCAGGGCAGGCGGCAGAAGATCTTCGAGATACCTACGCCACCTTTCAGCCTCCGGAGGCGGGAAAAGGACAACCTGCTCGAGGCCCTGCGTATTTTTAGCCTGCCATCAGAAACCGATACAGCCTGATCATTGGATACGGTGGAAGCGGTAGCCTCCCTTAATGGCGCCCCAAACCTGCTTCCCTGCTGCATTCCAGCCCCTATCCCAGCTTACCATGCCCCAGGCGCCTATGCGCACTTCACTGCTGGCATAGCTTGCGCCACGCAGGCTGCTCAGGCAGTCATTGCCCGGTGTGCTGCCCTCAAATTCGCCCTGCGCATTCCGGCGCAGGTAAATAGCACAACCCTGCCGGTCGAGCAACGAGTCTGTGGTTAAGCCCTGCAGCTTGAGCGTATCACGCCAGGCGCCGGCAAAACGCAATGGCTGCGGCAATTCATACACCTTGCTCACCAGGGTCTGCGCATCCTGTCGGTACAGGCGGTAGATACGCTGGCGATAAGGCTGCTGCAGGTTGCCGGCGGCCGCCTGCTCCACATACAGCCAATGACCATCGGTTCGGTGGGTCCATACCGGCTGCATGCGCAGTTCAATGTGCAGGAAGGCGGAATCCTCCTTCGACTGCGCCTCACTGCTGAAATGCCCGGTCATCCACTGTTTAAGCAAGTTAATTTCGGTGTCGCCCTTGTATTGCGTCCATGCCGTATTCGCAAGCAACAGTGCCAGCCCCACAACGGCGAGGCGCCGGAAGATCTCGAACATGGTCACTTGTTTTGAGGGGGCATCAAGCTTTCGTACACAATATCCTGGATGCGCCCCCGGATGTTGAGGTCCAGCAGCTTTCGGTTGTCGCCCCCTTCGGGATTCACCCGGTTGCTCAGGAACACATACACCAGTTCCTTATCCGGATCCACCCAAACGCAGGTGCCGGTGAAGCCGGTATGCCCATAGGTGGCAGGAGAAACATATTGCGCCGGGTAGGCACGGCGGGGATCGCGCCGCTCATTATCCTTTTCCGGCTTGTCAAAGCCCAGGCCCCGGCGGCTGATGGGGGTTTGGTAACTGGTGAACCAGTCTATCGTTTCCTTTTTGAGGTAACGCTTGCCATGGAAGGTGCC
>JALOMZ010000079.1 GCA_025455205.1 Chitinophagaceae bacterium
CGGCTATGCCCGACCCAAGACCCTGCAAGGCCTGATGATGGTATATGCCGATGGCCTGCCCTTCCTGAAAACCTGCCTGCTGGGTACGGCCGTATTTGCCACCCTTTTCTTTGGGGTGAAGGCCGTGCTGGGCGGTCAGCAGGTGGTAAAGGCCGCCTGAGGAAGGCTCCGGAGCCTGATTTATTGACTGTTTTATAGTTCAAAAGACCGCCTGGCGGTCTTTTTTTGTTGAACAAGCCGGCCTCGCAGGAGCCGTCACCCTGCCACATTCACAAATTCTTTACAAGGTGTTAATTGATTTCGGGCGAGAACCTGTACTTTTGCGCCCTGAAATTTTTAAGGGTAATTCCGCTCATTCAATAAAACGACCACTATGGCCGATCTCAAATTCCGACGCAATTTTGGACCACCACCACCGAGCGTATTCTGCGCTACACGGGTATGATCCACCGCATTGGTGAGGTGCACGAAGGTGCTGCCACCACCGACTGGATGGAACAGGAAAAAGAACGTGGTATCACCATTACCTCTGCAGCGGTGAGCTGCAAGTGGAACTTTCCCACCGACAAGGGCAAGACTACTCCTGAATCAAAAGAGTACGCTTTCAACATTATTGATACCCCGGGCCACGTGGATTTTACCGTAGAAGTGGAGCGCTCTATGCGTGTTCTCGACGGTTTGATCGCCCTGTTTTCTGCTGTGGATGGTGTTGAACCCCAGTCTGAAACCGTATGGCGCCAGGCCAACCGCTATGGTGTTCCCCGTATCGGCTTCGTAAACAAAATGGACCGTGCCGGCGCCGACTTCCTCAACGTAGTGAAGCAGGTGCGCGAAATGCTGGGCAGCAAGGCCGTTCCCCTGCAACTCCCCATTGGCGCGGAAGACAATTTCCAGGGTGTGGTGGACCTCATCAAAATGAAAGGTATCATCTGGCACATGGAAACCGAAGGCATGACCTTCGACGAGATCGAGATCCCTGCCGATATGAAAGAGGAGGCCGAACTGTGGCGTGCCCAACTGGTGGAAGCCGTGGCTGAATACGACGACCAGCTGATGGAGAAGTTCTTCGATGATCCGGACAGCATCAGCGAAGCCGAGATCCACGAGGCTATCCGCAAGGCTACCATCGACCTGAGCATTGTGCCCATGATGTGCGGTTCTTCCTTTAAGAACAAGGGGGTGCAAACTGCCCTGGATGCCGTTTGCCGCTACCTGCCTTCACCCATTGATATTCCCCCGGCTCCGGGCGTTAACCCCGATACCGGCGAGGAAATTACCCGCAAGGCCGACCCCAAGGAGCCTTTTGCAGCCCTGGCCTTCAAGATCATGACCGACCCCTTCGTAGGTCGCCTGGCCTTCTTCCGCTGTTACAGCGGCCACCTCGATGCCGGCAGCTATGTACGCAACATGCGCAGCGGCAAGAACGAGCGTATCAGCCGTATCATGAAGATGTTTGCCAATAAGCAGAACCCCATCGATTTCATCGAAGCCGGTGATATCGGTGCTGCCGTTGGTTTCAAGGAAATCAAAACCGGTGATACCCTCTGCGATGAGAACCATCCCATTGTACTGGAGAACATGTTCATCCCCGAGCCGGTAATTGCCATTGCCGTGGAACCCAAGACCCAGGCTGATGTTGACAAGATGGGTATGGCCATTGCCAAGCTGGTGGAAGAAGATCCCACCCTGCGGGTAAATACCGACGAAGAAACCGGACAGACCATCCTGCGTGGTATGGGTGAACTGCACCTCGAAATCATCGTTGACCGTATGCGTCGCGAATTCAAGGTGGAAGTGAACCAGGGTGCCCCGATGGTATCTTATAAAGAAGCTTTCACCGCCACTGTACAGCACCGCGAGGTTCTGAAGAAGCAGACCGGTGGTCGTGGTAAGTTTGCCGATATCCAGTTCGAACTGGGCCCCGTAGACCAGGAGTGGCAGGCCGAAAACCCCGACAAGCACTTCCAGTTTGTAAACGACCTGTTTGGTGGCAGCATTCCGAAGGAATTTGTAGGCCCCATCCAAAAAGGTTTTGAAAACGCGATGGGAACTGGGGTACTGGCCGCTTACCCGGTTGTAAACATGAAAGTGCGCATCTTTGATGGTAGCTTCCACGCCGTTGACTCTGATGGTATGAGCTTTGAATTGTGTGCCCGCTCCGGTTTCCGCGAGGCTGGCCGCAAAGCCAAGCCGGTACTGCTTGAGCCCATCATGAAAGTGGAGGTGATCACCCCCGACCAGTACATGGGTGACGTAACCGGTGACCTGAACCGCCGCCGTGGCATGCTGGAAGGCATGGACAGCCGTAACAATGCCCAGGTGATCAAGGCCAAAGTGCCCCTGAGCGAAATGTTCGGCTACGTGACCCAGCTGCGCTCACTGAGCTCCGGCCGTGCCACCAGCACCATGGAATTCAGCCACTATGCCCCCGCCCCCAACAACATTGCCGAAGAGGTGATTGCCAAGCAGAAGGGCAAGCTGAAGGTGGAAGAATAATAATCTGTAATCCATTGTTTATTATGGCCTTAATAAAAGCCACTGCTTGTGCAGTGGCTTTTTTATTATAGATTCGCCTACCACAATCCGATTCAGAACACCCCAATACCACCAAATGCTTCCCGGAATCGAAGGCCTGTACCATGTGGAGCGATCCAAGACAGCCCTGCCTGAAGGGGTCATCACTCCATCGGCCTTTCTCAACGCCATTCACCCCATCAGTGCAAAGGCGGCCCGTTTTGTAGACTCCCGCGCCTTCTTCTGCACCGTGCCCAAGGGCAAACACCTGCTGCGCCAGGGTGTGGTTTGCCCCTATATGTTCCTGCTGGTAAAAGGGGTGATGCGCTCCTATATCATGGAAGGGAAAAATGAGATCACCACCTGGATCACCAGCGAGAATGAACTGATTTCCTCCATCAGCAGCGTTTTCGATCAGCGTCCTTCACAGGAGAATATCCAGGCCCTGGAAGATTGCGCCATGATTGGACTGCCCTATGATGACCTGGAGACGGCCTACCAGAAGTTCATTGAAGTGAATATCCCCGCCCGTAAAATTCTGCAAATCCTGTACCGCCAGGCGGAAGAAAGGGCCTATATCACCCGGCTCACCAAGGCCAGCAGCCGCTATGCCTACTATGCCGAGCGCAATCCGGAGATCCTTTCCAGGGTACCGCTCAAGCACATAGCCTCCTTTTTGGGCATGAAAATGGAGACCCTGAGCCGCCTCCGCGGGGCCATTTCGAAGCATCCACGAGAGGCCGAAACAAAAACAATTTGACATTTGTCAAAAAAATAAAGAGCCCCAAAATCCCGAATTTTCGGGATTGTTTCATTTAAGTAACTGTAAATCAATTATTTGTGCTGTTTCGGTATGAAGGGGGCAAAATTTGACATTTGTCAAGTTACTCTTTGACCCCTTTTTTATGATTAAACATTGATGTTACTTTACACCAGTTCTGAAGCAAACCCCTAAACTTTACCAACAGAGCACCCCTCCTTTCGACGGGGTGCTTTTGTTTTAGGGATTACCCAAGCTCAGCTTTTTTTTGTTGCGAACACATTTTCACCAGGCAGGTATTCGAACCGGCATGGCAGCACTCTGCCTTCAACCTGATCTTCGGCCGCCGCTGATATTTGGCCACCCCTTTGTATTTTTCAGGATGCAACTACCACACCCCGAACAGGTTATCCTCCTGGACATTGAAACCGTATCACAGCAGCCCGATTACCATCAGTTGCCGGCCGACTGGCAGCTGATGTGGGAGGAAAAGACCCGCTGGCAATGGCCCGAGGGAGCCACGGCGGCAGATTTCTATGCTGAACGGGCGGCCATACTGGCCGAGTTTGGTAAGATCATCTGCATCAGTGTTGGCTATTTCCGAACCGAAGGCACGGCGCTGCAGTTGCGCCTCAAATCATTTGCTGCTGCCAGTGAGCCCGAGCTGCTCAAGGCATTTGTGCAGGTAATGGGGCAGCTCATACAGTTCAAGAAGACGCGGATGTGGTTAGCCGGTCACAATATCCGTGAGTTTGATGTGCCCTATCTGTGTCGGCGCCTGCTGGTGAATGGGATGGCCCTGCCGGCCTGGCTCGACTTTCAAAGCGTAAAGCCCTGGGAAGTGCCCCTGCTGGATACCATGCAGCTGTGGAAGTTTGGCGATTATAAACACTATACCTCCCTCAACCTGCTGGCGGCCTGCCTGGGCATCCCTTCGCCCAAAGACGACATGCACGGGGGTATGGTGGGTGAGGTGTACTGGAAAGACCAAAACCTGGCACGGATAGTGGAGTATTGTCAGAAAGACGTGGTGACCGTTGGGCAGCTGCTGCTCCGGTTTTCCAACATGCCCCTGCTGCAACCGGATCAGGTGGTGGTGCTGCCGGCATAAAAATGCCTTGCTGCCGGTTTAGATTGGCCGGAAGCAAGGCATGAAAACGATTCACCTTATCAGTACAGAATGCGGGTTCGGATGGTGTGCTTCACCTCCTTCAGCAGCTTGAATGCCTGGCGGCTCAGTTGCTTGTCTACGTCGAGCACAACATACCCGATATGTTCGTTGGTGGCCAGGTGCTGGCCCAGGATATTGATGTTGGCATTGCTGAGGGCCGTGTTGATCTCACTCAGCACGCCGGGTACATTCTTATGGATATGCAGGATGCGGTGGGCGCCTTCCAGCGTGGGCAGGCTGAGGGTAGGCACGGTATGGCTGCCATAGGTTATGCCTTTTTCGAGGTAGCCCAGCAGTTTGGTGCTCACATCCAGACCAATATTTTCCTGCGCTTCCATGGTACTGCCGCCAATATGAGGCGTAAGCAAAACATTGCTCAGTCCCTGCAAAGGGGTGTGGAAGGGATCGCCGTTCTTTTCGGGCTCCACCGGAAACACGTCGATGGCGGCGCCGGCCATGTCGCCGGCTTTCAGCGCCGCAGCAAGTGCATCAAGGTCCACCACTTCCCCGCGGGCATAGTTGATGAGGATGCTCCCTTTTTTGCATTGCCTGATCACCTGTTTGCTGATGAGGTTGCGGGTGCTCTGTGTTTCCGGCACGTGCAGGCTTATGATATCGGCTTTGCCAACCAGCTCTTTCAGGCTTTTGCAGGCTATAGCGTTGCCCAGGGGCAGTTTGGTAAGGATATCATAGAAAATCACTTTCATGCCCATGGCTTCTGCCAGCACACTCACCTGGCTGCCGATATTGCCATAGCCTACCAGGCCCAGGGTCTTGCCCCGCAGTTCATAACTGCCGGAGGCATCCTTCATCCAGTTGCCTTCGTGTGCCGCCTTGTTCTTGTCGGGGATACGGCGAATGAGCATAATGGCAGCGGCAATAACCAGTTCGGCTACGCTGCGTGTATTGCTGTAGGGGGCATTGAATACGGTAACACCATGCTGTTTGGCGGCGGTGAGGTCAATCTGGTTCACCCCAATGCAAAAAGCGCCAATGGCCTGCAGTTTGGGGGCATGTTCCAGCACATGGCGGGTAACCTTCGTTTTGCTGCGGATGCCCAGCATGTGCACATCCTTCAGCTCGCGGATGAGGGTGTTTTCATCTAAGGCACCCGATACTTTGCGGATATTGGTGTAGCCATGGCTGCGGATATTGGCGATGGCCGTTTCACTGATGTTTTCCAGCAGGAGGATATTGATCTTTTCCCTGGGATAACTGGTATTCTTGTCCGTCATAGGCCCGCGAATTTAACAAAGCTTCAGCGCACTGCGGGCATATTTCATTCCTCGTTGTGCCAGCTATATGAGCAGCGGGAACAAAAGGGCTGGCAACTGCGTTTTCCAGTGGTTGTGAAAAAAACTATCGCCAAAAATTCGGGTCTGGATGGGAACCTTGGCGGCGAATGGCCATTTTTGTACGGATATGATGAAAAGGTTAGTGTTGATGATGACTGTAGCCTGGCTGGCTGGCTTCTTCCTGGCATGCAACAATCCGTCGCATGGCAGCCCGGCTCATCGCACTGAATCCATCCGTCGGCTGGATTCGGTGGAGTTGAAAAACTATAACCAGTCGCTTACTTCCTTCTTCGACTCCCTGCTGCTCCGTTCCGGCTATTTTTCCGGGGGCATCCTGGTGGCCAAAAACGGTCAGGTGCTCTACGAGTACTATGGCGGCTTTTCCGATGGGGCCAAAACGGAGGCCATAACGCCGGATACCCGCTTTCATGTGGCCTCCACCTCCAAAACCTTCACCAGCATTGCCATCTTTCAGCTGGTGCAGCAGGGCAAGGTGAATCTCGACGATTCGTTGCAGGTGTATTTCCCCCTGTTTCCCTATGCAGGCATTACGGTACGCAATCTCCTCAACCACAGCAGCGGCCTGCCCAATTACGCCAACCTGTTTCCCTATTACAAATGGGACCAGCAGCGTACCGCTACCAACACCGATGTGCTGCATCTTTTTTACGCCAACCGGCCCGGCCTCGAATTCCGCCCCGGCAGCCGTTTCCGGTATTGCAACACCAACTTCGTGCTGCTGGCGCTGATTGTGGAAAAGGCGAGTGGCCAGTTCTTCCCCGACTATGTACGCGACAGCATATTCCGCCGGGCGGGCATGGACCACAGCTATGTGCTCAACCACCGCAATCCCGGGGCTTATATTCCCAGCTGGGATGCCGGCGGACGCTTGTACGAATTCAATTTCCTGGATGCCATTTACGGCGACAAGAATGTATTCACCACCTGCCGCGACCTGCTGAAATACGACAGCGCCATCCGGGCAGGCACCCTGGTATCCGGAGCCTGGCTGGACAGCGCCTGGACGCCCAATTATGTTGACAAGAAGTACAATGATCCCATCGAATACTATGGCCTTGGCTGGCGCCTCAAGGTTTTTGGAGACACCCTGAAAATTCCCTACCACAATGGCTGGTGGCATGGCAACAACGCCGTATTCCAGCGCCTGGTGGCCGATACCGCCGTGATCATTGTAACCGGTAATCGGTTCACCAACCGCATCTATTCGGCTGCCAAGGCCGCCAATGTGTTCCGGCCCTATTACCTGCAGTTTGCCGATGAGCAGGAACTGGAACAGGGACAGTCGGGCCGCAAGCGAACGGTTTCTTCCGCCCGCAAAACAAGCGTACCTTCAAGGGGCCGTAAAGGCAGAAGGTAAGGCTTACAAACTATGGTTGTTTATTCCGCTGCAGACATCCGTGCATGGGATGCATATACCATCCAGCACGAACCCATTGCATCCATCGACCTGATGGAGCGCGCAGCCGGGGTGCTGTGCCAGTGGTTCCTCTCGCAATTTGGCACCAACAGGCCCGTGGCCATTTTCTGCGGGCGCGGCAACAATGGCGGCGACGGACTGGCCCTGGCCCGCATGCTGCACCAACACGGCTGTCGGGTGTCGGCCTATGCGCTGCTGGGCAGTAATGCCACGCACGATTGGGAAACCAACCTGCAGCGGCTCACAGCGCTTGTTGGTGATGTGCCGGTTTGGGATCCTTCGCAGGGGATGCCGCCTGTGGATCACCAGGCCATTGTGGTGGATGCCCTGCTGGGCACGGGTCTCAATCGCGCGCCGGAGGGTGCTTATGCCCAGGCCATTGATGGCCTCAACAGCCTGCCCAATACCACCATTGCGGTGGACCTGCCCAGTGGATTGTTCGCCTATGCGGCAAGTACCCATGACACGGTGGTGAATGCCACCCACACCTGCACTTTCCAGTGCCCCAAGCCCGCCATGTTCATGCCGGAAAGCGAAGCTAGTTTGGGTGCCTGGCATGTGCTCGATATTGGCCTGCATCCCGCCTTTC
>JALOMZ010000080.1 GCA_025455205.1 Chitinophagaceae bacterium
GCGAGCCGGCAAACAGGTAGTTTTTCCGTCCCAGCGCCACCGGCCGGATCGAGTTCTCGATCAGGTTGTTGTCGATCTCATAGCGACCGTCGTCCAGGTACCGGACCAGTCGGGGCCATAGGTGAAGGGTGTATGCAATAGCTATTCTTTGGACCGGCGAAAATCGGTAACTTGTAAGAGCCCCTTCTGTAAGATGCTTGGAACTGCCTGAATATTTTCCCTGTACAACCTGCCTTTGCGGCTGGTGCGTTCTTTTCAAAACATCCTTTCACCATTCACCCCACCCGCCATGAAAAAGTTCCTGTTGATTCCCGCCCTGTTCCTGCTTTCCCTGACCGCTTGCGATAAAGAAGCCGAAACACCCCCGGCCACTACAAAAGACAAACTCACCAGCGGCATCTGGAAACTGTTGCAGCAGGGAGAAGATGTAAATAAGAACGACCTCCTGGAGGCCGTCGAACTATTGCCGCTGGAGAATTGCGAAAAAGACGACACCTACCAGTTCAAGCCGGATCAAACCCTGGTGATCAGCAACAACGCCCTCAAATGTGATGATTCCGACCCGGCAACAGAAACACTCAACTGGGCGCTCACTGCCAACGACTCCGAGCTGATCCTGAGCCAGCCGGGCTTCCCCCTTTCCTTCAACTTCAGGATCCTGGAGCTCACCGGCACCACACTCCGTCTTTCCTTCACAGACGGTACCGACAAAGCCATCATTGTGTATGGCCGCTGAGCAATTGTTGTTGTGGCAGCTGCACTTTAACGATTCCTGATGCCCGGCAGATACAACATGCCGCCGGACGGTACGTTCTTGCTGGCGAATACCATACCGGCATGAACCGTATCCTCCCCTGCCTGCTGCTGCCCCTGCTCCATATTTATACCCTGTCGGCACAACCATATATCACCGCTGCCGGTATCAGGCTGGCTATGGAACCCGGCATTACGGTGCAACAGCGCCTGGCTGGCCGCTTCACCGTGGAAGCCATGGTGCAAACACAGGTACTCTATGGCCGGCACAGCATGGCCCTGCAGTTGCAGCGCCACCATAAGCTGGTACACCGCGGCCTGAATGGGTATATCGGGGCTGGACCGCAGCTGAGCAGCTACCGGCGCGGCTTATGGTCGAAAGAAGCGGGGAACCGCTTCACGGTGGCCGGTCTGGCCCTTACCGGTGGCGTGGAACTGGCAATCAACCGCCTGCTGCTGTCGGCAGACTATAAGCCGGTGGTGTATCTGGGCGGCCCGGTGCCATTCGACGCCGGCCTGGGCCTGTCTGTCCGGTATATCCTGCTGCAGGAACCGAAGCCCAAAGACCGCCGGCGAACGAAAGGAGCATGGCCCTGGCAGCAAAATGCCGGGCACAAGGGTGCCCGGCGCCGGTGACTCTTATCACGGAAGGGCATCATGAATAACACCCATTCACCTGATGGATGTCATAGGGCCCACCACCACAGCCAATAATTTTACAGTCAGCAAATGCAGGCACCGCGCTGCCGCCCTGCCGGGCACGGAGCAGATCCTGCCACTTTCTGCCACTATAAAATTTTACCATGTTAGAGCTTTTTGAACAACTACGCGCCTTCATAGCCCAACCCTGGCCATGGTGGGTGGCCGGACCCGTCATCTCCGTGGTCATGTTCCTCCTCCTGTACTTCGGACATGAATTCGGCATCTCCGAAAACTTCCGCATCATGTGTGCCGCCGACGGTGCCGATGAGCTGAATGACTTCTTCAAGATCAACTGGAAAGACAGCCAGTGGAACCTGCTGGTGGCCCTGGGCGCCGTTTTTGCGGGGTATATGGCTTCCCATTATTTCCTGGGACCCGATGGCGATGTGGCCCATATCTCCGATGCCACGGTGGCCAGCCTGCGCGAAATAGGGCTGCCCCTGGAACAGGGTAAGGTGCCGGTGGTACCCGACTTTGTGAGCTGGTCGGGCCTTTTCACCCTTAAGGGCTTCCTGACCATTGCCGGCGGCGGCTTCCTGGTAGGCTTTGGCGCCCGCTACGCCGGTGGCTGCACATCGGGCCATGCCATCAGCGGCCTGAGTGCCCTGCAACTCCCTTCGCTGATTGCCGTCATAGGCTTTTTCATTGGCGGCCTGTTTGTCACCTACATAGTGCTGCCCTGGCTGCTTGCCCTATAACCACCCATTCAATCTTTTTACTATGAGAATGTCAAGATATATTTTGGTAGGCATGTTGCTGGGCTTTGCCTTGTACAAGAGCGAAGCTGTATCCTACTTTCGCATTTATGAAATGTTCCGATTCCAGAGTTTTCACATGTATGGCATCATTGGCTCTGCCATTGCAGCCGGTGTGATCATTGTGCAGATCATCAAGCGCCGTCATCTCAGGAATACCGCCGGCGAGGAGATTGTGATCAGGGACAAGGCCCGGAGCATTCCCCGTTACCTTATTGGTGGTATCATCTTTGGCACCGGCTGGGCCCTGGCAGGAGCCTGTCCTGGCCCCATGTTCATTCTGCTGGGCGCCGGGCATACCGTATTCATTGTGTACCTGCTGGCAGCCATGACCGGCACCTATCTCTATGGAAAGCTGCGGCCCCGCCTGCCGCACTGAGAAGTTGCGTACCGACTATCGGGAACCCCAGCCGGACAGGCGCCTGATACCGGCTGCAAAGGCCCACAAACCTGCAGCGGCGGCGGCCCATAGCAACAGCAACAGCAGCAGCCCCGAGCGGTTGCGCTCTTCCACGGCCCTCATCACATAGTGGCGTTCCATGGGCACCCGCCAGCGGCGGTAGTAGCGCCAGTAAGTGGAATCGCCGGTAGCGGAAAACATTTTTTGCATTTGTGCCGTCAGGATCTTTTTGTATTTTTTATCGGCCGGCTTGCCATACTTATCGTAATAGATATTGCCATCCCCCGCATCATAAGCGGGCAGGGCATGCCGCAGGGCCGCTTCGCCCAGGCGGAAATACCGGCCCGCCAGGCTGTCGTGCCGAACAGAATCGTAGTAATGGAGGCCCATCAGGGCAAAAATGTGTCCGTCGAGGATGCGCGGGGTGTGGCCACCTGCATCTGCTATCTCTTCGTACCACCAGCCGGTGGGTTCCTGGAAGGTGAAGCCCCCGGCAGCCACCGGCACAGCAAAGCCCTGCAGCAGCTGGGATGCATCGTGCAACAGCGAAGAATCGCCGGTGAGGGAAAATGCCTTCAGCATCACCTCCATGGCCAGGCCCGAGGTCATGCCACTGGTGAAAGGCGCCTGCACCGAATCGTACCAGGGTTGCCGCCAATGGAATTCATACAGGGCATAATCCCGGCGGCGGCTCAGGTGCCCCTGCAGCCAACGCACACAATGCATGAAACGGTTGCGGGCAGGGGCTTGCGGATCGGCCTGCAGGCTGTCGAAATAGGACAGTGCATAGTTACAAACGATGGTGGCATTGTACTGGTAGCCCGGCGTAATGCCGTTCTGGGTGGGATAATAGGTGAAGGGAATGCCGAGGCTGTCGGTTTGGTCGGCTGCAAAATCGGGAATGGAGTCGCCACGCACCGCATACAAACTGCGGCGCACGTATTCCTCCCAGGCATCGCCATGACGGCGGCCCAGTTCGGCGCTGATGAAGGCAGACAGGATGAAGATTAATGCCAGCCGCCACCGGGAAGACAGTCGAATGGCCATGTATGGCAATAGTAAGGCAGAAAATGCAAACCGCCACCCGTACTGCTGCCAAAGACAAAGGCGAACCTTGCAGTTCGCCTTTATCCTTTCTCAAGAAATGCGGCATTCTCATCACTATCAGCAGAGATTGCCTCTCCGATCCGATCAAAAACATCGCTCAGGCTTGCCGGCGCGTTTTGTGTTGTTCACCATGTTTCCGGTCCGCCAGATTGGCCACCACTTGCAGCGGCTATTTCTGCTTCCCGAAGCCAACGGGCCCGAGTCGGATCATCTGAGAGCTAAACTACCGGCCGCAGGTATCTCAGAAAATGATGCCCCTTACCATTTCTCTGAAAGAAATCCCTTATATTTTAAACCGTTCCCTGCGCGTATTGTGGCATGCCTGCCCCTGGAGCACAAAAAAAACGAAGGCGGAATTGTCAAACTCCCGCCTTCGCCGTTCCCAACAGTTTCGCCGCCTTTTGAAGCAGTTATATCTGCCGGTTGCTCAATACCTGCAACACCGTCGTGGTTGGCCCACAATTTCTCTTCTGCCTCTTCGGACCCGCAGTGTCACCGCCTTTTGCAGCGGCTATATCTGCTGCCCTATCCAACCGACCTGCATTGCATCGATCTGTTGTAAAAGTACACGCTGCGGCTGCTGCAAAACAGTGATCCGGGTTACCGAAAAAGACGAAAAAAAATGGTATATTCTACAGCTATGCATTACGGTTCACGGGATGACAATTATCACCCGGGATTCGGCCAATATGCAGTAACTTGAAGCAGCTAACTGATGCCTATGCATCCCCAGGAAGTACATATCAGAACCGGAAGCGTGATGCTGAACGGGTCGTTGTGCGTGTTTCCAGAAATGCATGGTGTAGTGGTTTTCGCGCATGGCAGCGGCAGCAGCCGGCACAGTCCCCGCAACAAGATGGTGGCTTCGTACATGCAGCATGAGGGCTTTGGCACCCTGCTGTTTGACCTGCTCACCCCGGAAGATGATGCCAGTGCCCTCAACCGGTTTAACATTGACCTGCTCACCCAGCGGCTGATTGGCGCCACTCGTTGGCTGCACCATCAGCCGGGCCTTGGAGGAGTGCCGGTAGCCTATTTTGGTGCCAGCACCGGTGCTGCGGCTGCATTGTGCGCTGCAGCCCTGATGCCACAAACCGCGGCGGTGGTAAGCCGCGGCGGCCGTCCCGACCTGGCCATGCAGTCGCTGCCCGATGTGCAGGCACCTACCCTGCTCATTGTGGGCAGCGAAGACCAGGAGGTGCTGCAACTGAATGAAGCAGCACTGGACGCGCTCACCTGCACCAAAGAACTGGCCATTGTGGAAGGCGCCACCCACCTGTTTGAGGAACCCGGTGCCATGCAGCAGGTTTGCCGGCTGGCAGCCCATTGGTTCCAGACCCATGCCGCATTGGCCGAAAACGCATAAAACGGCTCCACCATATGTTCAGCAACCGCATAGCCGCCGGCAGGCAGCTTGCACAAGAACTGCAGGAATATGCCGGCACCAACGCCATTGTGCTGGGCATTCCGCGCGGCGGGGTACCCATAGCATATACTGTGGCAGCAGCGCTGCACCTTCCCTTCGATATTGTGCTCACCAAGAAGATCGGCCACCCTATGAACCGGGAATATGCCATTGGCGCGGTGGGCCTGGAAGACAGTTATATCATACCCCACGATGATGTGTCGGATGCGTATATACAGGAAGCCACCGAAAAGGTACGCGCCCGCCTGCGTGAAATGCAGCAGGCTTACAAGGGGCAATCCTCCATGGCCAGTATTGCGGGCAAGGTAGTGCTGCTGATTGATGACGGTATTGCCACCGGCAATACGCTGCTGGTAACGGTACGCATGCTGCGCAAAAGCCATCCGGCCAAAATTGTGGTGGCTACCCCTGTGTCTTCCCGGCAGGCCTGCGACAAACTGAGCCAGGAAGCCGATGCCTGCATCTGCCTGCATATACCACCCATGTTCACCGGCGTAGGCGCCTATTATGAAGATTTCAGCGAGGTAACCGACGCCGAAGTAGAGCGGTACATGCAGCTGGCCGGCGCTGTCTGATCCCGCGCCGCAGGCAGCTGCCCCTCGCTTGCCCATCCCGGAATATATTTGTGCTTCTATGGCATTCAGGTCAGGCTTCAAGCCATCGTCAGTTTATTCTTCCCACAACCAGGTGGAGCTCATCAGGGGCGGGCGGGAGTATTTCGACAGGCTGGAACAACTGATTGATGGCGCGCAGCAAACCATTCACCTGCAGACCTATATTTTTATAGGTGATGAGACCGGCCAGCGCGTGGCCGCCGCCCTGGGCCGTGCCGCTGCGCGCGGGGTGGCTGTATACCTGCTGCTGGATGGCTATGGTTCCGAACAACTCACCGCCACCTGGCCGCGGCAGCTGCAGGAGCAGGGGGTGCGCTTCCGCTGGTTTGCCCCCATCATGCACACCAGGCATTACTACTTCGGCCGCCGCCTGCACCACAAAATATTTGTAGCCGATGCCACTTACAGCCTCGTGGGCGGCGTAAACATCAGCAACCGTTACAATGACATGCCCGGGTCACCTGCCTGGCACGACTGGGCCCTGTACTGCGCGGGGGAAGCCTCGGCAGAACTGTTCATGGTATGCGTAAACGTATGGACCCGATCGTCGTGGAGCCGCAACAACCGCGAATTGGTGCAGGAGAACCTGCCCGCCTTTCTGCCCCCCACCGAATGCCTGGTGCGGGTGCGGCGAAACGACTGGGTGCGCCGGCATATGCAGATCACGCGCAGCTACCTCGAAATGTTTGCCAAAGCGGAACACAACATCACCATCATGAGCAGCTATTTCCTGCCTGGCCGGTCATTTCGCAAAGCCATGCAGGGAGCTGTGCGGCGGGGCGTACAGATACGGGTGATTGCCGCTGGCAAGTCGGATGTGGTCACCGCCAAACAGGCCGAACGCTACCTTTACCGGTGGCTGCTGAAAAATGGTATCGAAGTATACGAATACCAGCCACACGTGCTGCACGGCAAGCTGAGCACCTACGATGGCAAATGGGTGACCATCGGATCCTATAATGTGAATGACATCAGCACCTTTGCCAGCATAGAACTGAACCTCGATGTGATGCACCCGGATTTTGCCGGCGAAGTGGAAGAGGTGCTGGACAATATCATCCACCAGCACTGCATCCGCATCACGCGGGAACACTATGAAGCACATAACAGCTTTCCAAAGCGGGTGTTCCAGAAGGCCTGCTACCAGTTTATCCGCATTGTCTTCCTGCTGTTCACTTTCTATTTCCGCCAGCGCAAGGAGGTTCGATGATGCCGTATGGCATGTTGGCTATTCGCCCATGGTGCGTATAACCAGTCCTTTCACCACCTGTGCATTCCATCCCTTGAAACGGCCACGCTGCACCACCAGGGTGTTGTCTTCCGGATGCTGCAGAAAATAGTGGAATACAAAATGCCCGCGCGGCTGCTGCCAGCCCAGCATCTGGCCAAAACGAAGATCGTTGAACACCAGGGTATCCTGCCACTGTTCCACCGTATAAAATCCCTGGGAAAAACGGATCAACCGCTGCAGGTCTTCATGATCCCGCAGGGAATCCAGCAGGTGCTCATTCCGGGGGAAATACTCGAAATGAATATCCCGCTTTGTATCAAAAAGAGAGCGGAATCCTACATGAAAACCCTGTTCATTCCCTGCCACCACAAACCAAAGCCAGTTATTCAGTGGCGCCGGGGTGGTGAAATACCGGTCATGCGGAATTTGCTTCCGGGCCAGTATCTCGCGCACATCGCT
>JALOMZ010000081.1 GCA_025455205.1 Chitinophagaceae bacterium
ATTGGTGCCTATAATGTAGAACAGGCATTGCCCTACGGCTCCTTTGGAGGTGTTGACCCGGAAGGCGGCGCTGCCGGTGGCTTGTTGCAGCGTTTTGTGGGCGTAGCCCCCACAGTTAGGTATACGAACGATACCTCCGGCGCCATACTGCCCGGCCCCAATGATGTAACATTGGGCAACCCCGAGTATTGGAGCAACCTCACGGTAAATAACACCAATCAGCAGCGTTTCCTCGGTGGTGTCAACCTGGAGTACACCATCCTGCCTTACCTGAAGGTATTGGCCAGTGCTTCTGGCTACATGCAGTATACCAACAACAATTTCTTTACCAAGGCATACCAGCAGGGTAATGGCGGCGCCTTCAACACCAACCGGGCTGCCAGTTTCAACAATACAAAGACCTCGCAGTATACTACCAACGCCTTTGTGCAGTTCAGCAAGAATTTCAACGGGCATAACATCACTGCCCTGGCAGGTGGGGAATTCTATGAGTACAGGAACTATATCAATTCCGGTTTTGCGCAGGGTGCTCCTACCGACCTGATTCCCTGGCTGGTGGCTTCTACGCCGCCCAGTGTGCAGGGTACTACCATCATCAACCCCGCCGGTGCTTCTTCCAACTTCAACCAGTGGGAAAGGATTGCCTCTGCCATTGGCCGCGTAAACTATACCTACCGCAACCGCTACCTGCTTACGGGTATTGTGCGGATGGACGGATCCAGTCGCCTGAACAAGGACAATTACTATGGCACCTTCCCTGGTGTTTCCGTAGGCTGGAACCTCCACAATGAGGAATTCTATGCCGGATCCGGCGTATCAAAATACATCAGCAGCATAAAGCCCAGGGTCAGCTATGGTGTGAACGGCAACGTGAACTCGCTCGGTTATTTTGCCACCTCCCAGGTGTACAATAATGCCGGCACCTATAACGGCTTCGGGGGTACTTATGCAGCCACTTATATCAACTCCGACTTGCGCTGGGAGCGCACCAACAGCCTGAACTTTGGTGCCGACCTCGGCTTTTTGAATGAGCGCATTACGGTGAACTTCGACTACTTCATCCGCAACGTGTACGACAAGCTGGCGGGTTTGAACATCTCTGCACAAACCGGATTCAGCAGCTTCACCACCAACCTGGGCCAGTTGCAGAACAAGGGGGTTGAAATAGCCATGAATGCCCGGATCATTGAACCTGCCCGCTCGGGTGGCTTCAGCCTGGATATCGGCGCCAACTATTTCCATGTGAAGAGCTTTGCGAAAAAGCTGCCCTTCAACGGCCTCCCCGGTAACCGCACCAACGGCTTCTTTGTGTGGGATCCGAAAAACCCCGGCCAGCAAATCTATGTAGGTGGCCTGGTGGAAGGAGAGCGCATAGGCCTGGATGAGGTATGGGCACCCAAGTGGGATGGCATTTATACAGATCTTACCAAGATTACGGCCGATGCCAATGTATATAACGCGTTCCTGCCTTATACCAACAAACGCATTAAGCAACTGGGCGATGCACAGTGGCACCAGGTGAACAAGAATGATACCATCGACTCCCGCCAGTTTGTATATGTGGGCCGCACCACGCCGCAGCATATGGGTGGCTTCAATGTAAGCAGCTCCTTCAAAGGTATTCGCCTGTATGCCGGCTTTGACTATGCTTTTGGATTTGTGATCCTGAACAACCAGATCGTGCGGGGTCTCAGCCAGGTGCAGGGTTCGCAGAACTCTACCACCGATGTGCTGAAAACCTGGTCGCCCACCAATACCAGCGGCACCATGCCCCGGTACTACTGGGCCAACCAGGGCCGCAACTATGCCACCGATGCCAGCGGCAATAACCCCGCTGCCAACCTGTGGGAGAAAGGCGATTATGTGATGCTGCGTGAACTCACCATGGCCTATGACCTGCCGGCATCTGTGCTCAGCAAGTACCTGGCCAACAAGATCAAGGGTCTCAGCGTGAATGTTACCGGCACCAACCTCGTGTATTTCTCCGGCTACAGCGGCAACTTCCCCGAAGTGGGAGGTGTTGACCAGGGCAAATTCCCCCTGCCGAAGCGGCTTACCATTGGTGTACGGGTAACTCTCTAACAGGTATTTCAACTACAAATATCACAGCCATGAAACATAATAAGCTTATAATCATATCCGGGATGTGTATGCTGATGTTGAGCATCCTGTCGTGTACCAAGAAACTGGACGAGGTAGTTCCGCAGGATGCTATCAGCAAGGACCAGGCGCTGAAAGATCCCAATGCGGCCAGAACACTCTACCATGGCGTTTACGGCCTGACCAGGTCGTACGCAGGCACTTTCTACCAGCTGGGAGAAATGCGCTCAGACCTGTGGGTGGACGGCCTGTTCACCGAATCGGTGGATGGCGGCCTGCAGAACCTCTACCGTCACAACATCAGCGCGCTGAACGTGCCCTTTGCCAACTGGGCCGGTTTCTATAACCTCATCTACAATTACAATAACGTTATCAAGATCATTCCGCAGACGCCCCTGTCTGATGCGGAGAAGAACCGCATCCTGGCCGAAGTATACGGACTTCGCGCCTATGTATACTACACCATGGTGCGTACCTGGGGCGATGTGCCTTTGAACACGGAGCCGGTGGAATCCATCACCAATGCAGCCGAAACCTACAAGGCGCGCACCGGCGCCGATACGGTAATGGCACAGGTGAAAAAGGATATTGAACAATCGCTGCAGCTCTTTGGTTCCGCCAACACCCTGCCTGCTGGCAAACGGGTATACTGGAGCCGGGTAGCTTCCCTGGTACTGAAAGGGGATGTGTACCTGTGGACCGGCACCCATATGGGTGGTGGCACGGCCGACCTCACCACCGCCAGGGCCGCCCTGCAGGAAGTGAGAAACCTGCAAGGCGCCACACTAGACCTGCAGGGTAATTATGCCGATATTTTCGATCCTACCAAAAAGACCAACAACAAGGAAATCATCTTTGCCATCAACTACGAACTGCAGCAGGCGCAGATGGGTATTTTCGGCAACTTTTTGGTGAACTCCATCCAGGCCAATACCCTCTCGTTTGCCCAGGCGCCTACGCCCACGGTATCTTCCGTATATCCTTATGTTAATGGCGCCAACCGCGTAGGCTTCAACCAGGCTATGATCACCCGGCTTACATCGGGTCCAGCCGATCAGCGCATCAGCAATTCCTTCCGCGTAATGTATTCCACGGCACCACCGCATTCGGTGAGGGGCGTAATGCTTACCAAGTATATAGGCACCACAGCTGGCACTTCGCAGGTCTACAACAATGACTATCCCATTTATCGTTATGCCGACGTACTGTTGTTGCTGGCCGAAGCCAAGACCAAACTGGGTGAAGATCCTTCCGCCGAGATCAATGCCATCCGCCTTCGGGCATACGGCGCCAACTATACACCGTATGTAAATGGCGGACTCACAGCCAACATGAATGCCATATTGGATGAATACCTGAAGGAGTTTATTGCAGAGGGCAAGCGCTGGTGGGCTTTGCGCAGGGCCGGTGATTCGTATGTGTACGCAGCAGTGAATCCGATTTATTTCTCGCCTTCCAGCACGGCCAAATTCCTCCTGCCGCTGTCGCTGACCATGCTGAACAACGACCCGTTGCTCAAGCAAACGCCCGGCTATTAACCGTTGTTTTTCTCATAAGCAGTCATAAGCAGTAGTTTTGGAAACAAGGGGTTGAAACATACCCCTTGATTTTCTCACCTTGAACATTGGAACAATGCTTGCGCAACACTTGCAGGGGCTCATTGCAGCTCCGTTTACACCCATGGATGAGCATGGCGCATTAAACACCACCCTCATTCCCCGTTATTATCAAATGCTCAGGGCCAATGGTGTCAGGGGTGCTTTTATCTGTGGATCAACGGGTGAGGGAGTTTCCCTCAGCCTCCGTGAAAAGATGGCCGTGGCGGAATCATGGGCTGCCTGTGTCAAGGGAGACGACGGCTTTGTGGTGATGCCCCTCTTAGGCGGTACCTGCCTCACAGAAGCCCGGGAGCTTGCCCTTCATGCGCGCGAGATTGGCCTGCACGCCGTTTCGTTCACCGCGCCTTCTTATTTCAAGCCGGCCAATGTGGAGATGCTGGCCCAATGCTGCCAGGAGATAGCCGCTGCGGTACCTGACCTTCCTTTTTACTATTACCATATTCCGGTGCTCACCGGTGTGGGCTATGCGATGTACGACCTTTTGCAGGCCATAGACGGACATATTCCCAATTTTGCCGGTGTGAAATATACCCATGAGGATTTCATGGATTTCCTGTCCTGCATGCATTTCCGCGATGGTAAATATGATATGCTCTGGGGCCGCGATGAGAATATGCTGCCGGCCCTGTCGCTGGGTGCCAAAGCGGCCGTAGGCAGCACCTACAACTATGCCGCGCCTCTGTATCACCAGCTGATAGATGCCTTTAATAACGGCAACCTGGCAGCGGCAGCCAAATACCAGCAGCAGTCGATAGACATGATCCGCCTGCTGGGCAAGTACGGCGGCATAGCTACTGGCAAAGCCTTCATGAAACTTTTAGGACTGGATTGCGGTGGTTTCCGCTTGCCGGTTCGCAACATGAGCGGCGCTGATTTTGAACGGTTTAGAGCGGATGCGGAGCAGGTGGGCTTTTACAGTTTCTGTTCAGCATTGCCACAGCATGCGTAAATTCCCCAACATGGCATACTGGTTGTAGTTCAATGAAATTCGCCCATACCATCATAACAATTTGCTGTATGTTATCCGCTGCAGAAATATCTGGCCAGAAAAAGGACAGTATGGTGTCGTGGGTGGTGGGTGGAACACTACCTCCAGCACCGGGTGCCTCTGAAGCCCCGGGGGTTGCGGGTCCTGTATGCGGCGCATCCGGCAATAAGATGTTTGTAGCCGGAGGTGCCAATTTCCCGGATGCCATGCCCTGGCAGGGCGGGCAGAAGAAATACCATGACCAGGTATATGTCTTCTCCAGGTCCGGAGATCGACTCCATCTTATATCCGCTGCCGGCAGGCTTCCCGAGCCCATTGCCTATGCTGCCTCCTGCTCTACTCCCATGGGTGTGCTGTATGCCGGCGGAGAAAATGAAGCCGGTATTTCCGACAGGGTATACCTGATCCGTTGGGATCAGGAAATGCAGGCTACAAAAATTGACCCCATGCCGGCTTTGCCGGTGTCACTTACCAATGCCGCTGCGGCAGCACTGGGCCATGTGGTGTTTGTTACTGGTGGCGAAGGGCGTAGCGGTGTGTCCGACAAGGGCTGGAAATTGGATTTGCAGAACCTGGCTGCTGGTTGGCAGCCTCTGGTCGCCCTGCCCAAGCCTGTTTCCCATGCCGTATTGGTGGCGGTATCGGATGATGACGGACCCAGGCTCCTGCTGCTGGGTGGCCGCAGAAAAACCGCTGCGGGCATCAGCGAGTTGTATGCCGATGTTTTTGTCATGCATGCAAAACGCAATCAGTGGAAGGCGCTGCCGGAGCTGCCTTATCCCCTGTCGGCGGCCACTGGCGTTGCCTGCGGAACAGACAAGGTGTACTTATTTGGCGGCGACCGCGGTACCACATTCAGCCGTGTGGAGCGCTACCTGGTGGATATTGCCCAAACAACAGATGCAACCCAAAAGGAGAAGCTGATCCGTGAAAAGAACGAGCTGCTGGCTGCACACCCCGGCTTCAATAAAGAGGTCCTGGTTTACCATACAGCCACTGGTACCAGCACGATGGCAGGCAACATGCCTTTTCCGCCACCGGTAACCACCACGGCATTCTGGTGGGATAACAAGGTGATCATTCCCAGCGGCGAGATCAGGGCGGGCGTGAGAACACCACAAATTTTGATGGCCACCCTGTCACCTGTTCAGCAATGACGCATTCAAAAAAATATCCATGGATAGTAGTGGCCCTGCTCTGGGTAGTGGCCCTGCTGAACTATATGGACCGGCAGATGCTCAGCACCATGAAACCATCCATGATGACGGATATCCAGGAGCTGCAGTCTGCCACCCAGTTCGGACGCCTGATGGCCGTGTTTCTCTGGATCTATGGATGCATGAGCCCGGTGGCAGGCATGATTGCCGACAGGATGAGCAAGAAATGGCTCATTGTTGGCAGCCTGTTTGTATGGTCGGCTGTAACCTTTTCCATGGGCTACGCACAAACCTTTAATCAGTTGTATTGGCTGCGTGCCATCATGGGCGTGAGCGAAGCACTTTATATACCCGCCGGCCTGGCGCTGATTGCTGAATTTCATGATGCCAGCAGCCGCTCGCTGGCCGTAGGCATACACATGACCGGCTTGTACATGGGGCAGGCCCTGGGTGGTTTTGGCGCCACCATTGCCCACAGTTTCTCGTGGCAGTTAGCCTTCCATTCCTTTGGGGTGGTGGGCATTGTGTATGCGGGTATACTCATGCTGTTCCTGAGGGATAAGCCGTCAGAAAGGTCCTTGCCCGGGGCGGCCACTGTCAATGCTGTTAAACCTGCAGCACTCCTGAAAGGGTTGAGCATCCTCTTCACCAACATTGCCTTCTGGATCATCCTCTTCTATTTTGCCATTCCCAGCCTGCCCGGTTGGGCCGTCAAGAACTGGCTGCCTACGCTGTTTGCTGAAAACCTGCAGATAGACATGGCCAAGGCGGGCCCGCTGGCCACCATCACCATCGCTGCCTCCTCGCTGTTGGGTGTTCTTTTCGGCGGTATCCTGTCGGACCGCTGGGTGCAGCAGCATATCCGCGGCAGAATCTATACCAGTGCCATCGGGCTGGGGCTTACCATCCCGGCGCTGCTGTTCATTGGTTACGGGCATTCCCTGTTCAGTGTGATAGCCGCGGCCTTCTGTTTCGGATTTGGATTTGGCATGTTTGATGCCAACAATATGCCCATCCTATGCCAGTTTGTTTCCAGCAAGTACCGCGCCACGGCCTATGGGTTGATGAACATGGTAGGGGTTTTTGCCGGAGCATTTATCACTGATCTGTTGGGTAAGTCATCAGATGCGGGCAGCCTCGGCAAAGATTTTGCCATGCTTGCCGCCATTGTAGTGGTGGCCCTGATTATACAGCTTTCCTTTCTGCGGCCTAAAGCCAATGACTTTGTGGACCGATAAAACGATAGTATGCGAAAACTGATTTTCCATTTGTTGCTGGGTGCCTCTTTTCTGCTGATGAGCAGTTTTGAATGTTCAAAACAGGAGGGCCTGCCCCAGCCCGCACCTATTCAGGCATCTTCCTATTCACCTGCCATACCGGTGCTGAAAGGGCTTGCAGCGAACCCGGTGCTGCGGGTGGCCGTAACCATTCCGGCCGGTAATGCCGCGCAGCAATTCCAGAAGTTGCATGCCACCATCAATGCCGAAGCGTTAAGCCATATTTCGAAACTGGATGTATT
>JALOMZ010000082.1 GCA_025455205.1 Chitinophagaceae bacterium
GCCCCGCCGCCTTCAGGGCGGCGGATGGGCTTTTTTGCTTCTCCGCACGCTCGAGCAAGCTGGATAGGGAGGATTGCCTGCGGCGATCCTCATGTGGGGAGGCTTACAACAAAAGCCCCGCCGCCTTCAGGGCGGCGGATGGGCTTTTTTGCTCCTGCGCACGATCAAGCAAGCTCAGCAGGGGGAGGATTGCCTGCGGCGATCCTCGAGGGGGGAGGCTTACAACAAAAGCCCCGCCGCCTTGTGGGCGGCGGATGGGCTTTTTTGCTTCTGCGCACGCTCGAGCAAGCTCGGCGTGCTGCGAAGCAAAAAAGCCCCGATTCGCTCACGCGAATCGAGGCTTTTGTTGTGCTGTAGGGGGAGGATTCGAACCTCCACGGAGAAGTTAGCCGCTGTACATCGTGATTGAGAAGCGATCTCAAACCTGCTGGTGGTCAACCCCAGTCGGTCCCGCTGCAGTCGGGATCGGCGTTATACAGTGTTTATCCTTTGCTCTCCACCCTCGAGACAAGAGGGCATGTCTGCCAAAAATTTCAACACCCCACAGTGAAAAGTTCGAGGTTTGAGGTTCGAAGTTCGAAGCAGTGGCAACAAACCTCAAACTTCAAACCTCAAACATCGAATGGCTGTAGGAGAAGGATTCGAACCTCCACGGGGCAGTTAGCATCCGCACAAAGAGTAGTGGTCAACCCTGGTCGGGTCCGGTGTTGCAGTACGGCGTTGACCCCCGCCCAACAAAACCGGTTCGGCTCTATGCAGTGTTTGTCCTGTTGGCCCCACCCCCGAGACAAGAGGGCATGTCTGCCAAAATTTCATCATCCTACAGTATACGCGTCGGAAACATGCTTTTTAGAATATTTCCAATGAAAAAGAACTTTTGTTGATTGAAACGCAAACCTTACTTTTACTTCCTGCCACACCCCGCGTTCCGATTGACAATGCAATATTAAACGAATCGACCTTTTTGTTCCAAATTTTCAAACCTTTTTTTAAAAAGTTTTGACAATATTTACACAATCAACCACTTTGGTTTATATTTTCGAATCAATTATCAGAAAATGGCCGGAAAACTGAATCTTGATAAACTCGACTACCAGATCATCCAGCATATGATGGAAGACGCAGAGATTTCCTATGCCGACCTGGGCAAGAAACTCTTTGTAAGTGGAGGTACCATACATGTAAGGATCAAAAAACTCCAGGAGATGGGCATCGTGAAAGGCACCCGCCTGGCGGTTGACACCCATAAACTGGGATACAACGTAATTGCCTTTGTGGGCATCTACCTGGAAAAGAGCTCCCTGTACGATTCGGTAGCCAAAGACCTGATGAAGATTCCCGAAGTGGTGCGCCTCAACTACACCACCGGCAACTACAGCATGTTTGTGGAGATAGCCTGCAAAGACATCAACCAGCTGCGCTACGTGCTGCACGACCAGATGCAGAAGATCAAAGGCATCGAACGCACCGAAACCCTGATCTCACTGGAAGAAAGCCTGAACAGGAATATTCAGGTGGCGCAGGACAATTAGATGTTTGATGTTTGAGGTTTGATGTTTGAGGTGAAGCAAGGGTCAGCACCTCTACTATGCTAATCCCTCAAACCATAGCATCAAACTTCGAACTTCGAACCTCAAACATCTCTTTTAACCAACCCCGATGGCTTACTGATACGCCTTCCCTTCCATTCATAACTGCCAAAGCGGCCCAGCCAGCCCGCCACCACGGTATAAACCACATGGGGCAGCTGCAGCAGCGGAAACCATACCAGCCATCTTTCCTGGCCGAAAAAGCGGGCCACCGGCAACAGAAACCAGGCCTCTACGGCGGTTTTGCCTAACAGCAGCAAGATGGCTGGCCACCACAGTACCGCATTGAAAAACCCTGCCAGCACTAATAGGAATAATACAAGGTTGAGCAGGTACACCAGCAGCAGCACATAAAACATACGCCGGTCGTCGAAATAGGCGGCCTTACTGGCCCAGCGGATGCGTTGCTGGAAAAACGCCCGCCACGATGCACAAGCAGCTGTACGCACCACCGCAGCCTTACTTTTCAGCCACACCACGCCTTGCGGATAGCGCCTGTAGATCTTGTACATCAGCAGCATGTCATCGCCCGTGGGCAGCGCATCAATGCCCGCAAAACCCTGCACTTCCTCAAAGGCTTTTTTGCTGTAAGCGATATTGGCGCCATTGCACATGGTATGAAAGCGCTGCGAAACGCTGGCGCCCGAAATACCCTGTAGGGTCATGAAATCGAGGGTTTGGAAAACAGACAGGAAGGTGGGTTCTGTATGGTATTCCACCGGGGCAGCTATGAATTGCCACCCCTCCTTTTCATACCCGTACACCAGGCTCCGGAGCCATTGTGTTCCCATGGTGCAGTCGGCATCGGTGCACACAATGAGATCGCCGGAGGCGGCTGCTATTCCCTTTTCAATGGCCTTTTTCTTGTGCGACTGGCTGCCGGTGGCAGCACCCAGGCGCAGGCAGCGAATACGTGGATCTCGGGCCGACCAGGCATCCACCCTGTTGGCGGTATCATCTTCCGAAGCATCATCCAGCACCAGGATCTCCAGCAGCGCACCGGGGTATTGCTGTGCTGCCAGGGCCTGCAGGCAGGCCTCAATGTGCCCGCTTTCATTGCGGGCAGGCACCAGCACCGTCACCCGGGTGGCGGGCTGCCAGTCTGCCGGCGGCTCAGGGGCCATGCGCAGCCGCTGCCAGGCCCACCGGTACCAGAGCACCAGGATGATATAGGCCAACAACAGCATGCCGGGAAGAATCCACCACCACATGGCTGCAAGATAAGCGGGCGACACGCAAATAGTACCCGGGAAAAAATAACAGAGAGGATACGGTCAATCGGAGAATTAGGCCGTATCAATGAAAAAGGGCCAGGTCCGGTCAGGCCTCCACCCGGCTGCCGTGGATGGCTGCCGCGATGTCTTTGATGAGAGACGGATCTTTTTCGATGGCATTGCCCACCACAATTACATCGGCGCCGGCCTTGCAGTTGCGGTATGCTTTTTCGGGGTCGGTGATGCCGCCGCCAATGATGAGAGGCGCCTCAATGGTACCGGCCACCTTTTCGATCATGCTTTCGGTGATGGGCTTGCGGGCGCCGCTGCCGGCATCCATATAGATGAGCTTCATGCCCAGCATCTCGCCGGCCATGGCTGTGCACATGGCTATTTCGTTCTTATCGGCCGGAATGGGGGCTGCATTGGAGATATACGACACCGTGGTAGGCGCGCCACCGTCAATGACCATATAACCGGTGGGCATGATCTCCAGCCCGCTCTGCTTCACCACAGGGGCGCTGATCACATGCTGGCCGATCAGGAGTTCCGGGTTGCGGCCGCTGATGAGGCTGAGGTACAAAAGGGCATCGGCATAGCGGCTTACCTGGCTGGGACTGCCGGGGAAGAGGATAACGGGGATATCGCTGCTGGCTTTGATGTGCTGCACACAATCGTCGAGGTGATTGCTGATCACCAGGCTGCCGCCGAGAAAGAAATAATCCACGCGGGCATCCGTACCCAGGCGCAGCAATTCATCCAGCGACTGCCGGTTCACTTTGTCGGGATCGATGAGCACGGCAAAACTCTTTTTGCCGCTTGCCTTTCTTTCCACGAATATGTCGTACAGCCGGTGCTTCATGCCAATGGTCTGCGACAAAAATGCAATAAAATTTGCCACCGGGAAACTCCGATGCCATTTTTCTTTGGCAAAACAGGGAATAATGACTTGAAACTCAAACCTGTTGCGGGGTTGGCAGGCGGCAGGCTATGCGGCAGCCGCCGGGGTTAGTACCCCTGCCGAAGGGCTGCGGGGCCTGGAGGGCAGCCGCCCTGCCGGGGCGGCCGGAGCCGGAAGGGCCCGAACAGCTGCGGGGATATGCACCGGGGCTGAAAGCCCCAAAAACAAGGGAAAACTCAAAAAGAGAAATTCCAAAGTAGGAAAATGCAAATTCCAGGGCCTCCCGGTTGCCCAACACACCCACACACCATCACACTCCTCATTTTCAAATTTTCAAATTTTCTCATTTTCACATTCCCCTCCCATCAGCACATCTGCTAATTAGCTAATAAGCTCATTATCAAAGAAATTCCAAAGTGAAAAATCCCAAATTCCAGCCCCCGTTACCCCGCAAACGCAAACCCATACCCAGCCGCACTCTTCATTTTCACATTTGCCAATTTTCTCATTTGCTAATTTTCACATTTCCTCCTTTTTTCCCCCGGCTAACGCTGCACTCAACATTATTGGGGTTTTGGCTGTTTCTTTACCCGGTTGCTTGCCCCGCCCTGCCCGGCAGCCGCCCAGTAATACCTATTTTTGCCCCTTCTACCAGACCATGAGTATGCAAATAACACCCGGCCCCCTGCTGAAAAACATCGACAGCCCCGCCGACCTGAAGAAACTCAGCCGTGAACAGCTGCACCAGGTGTGCAACGAGCTCCGCCAGTATATTATTGACGTGGTAAGCGTGCACGGCGGCCATTTTGGCGCCAGCCTGGGCGTTGTGGAACTGAGCGTGGCCCTGCACTATGTGTACAACACACCCTACGACCAGCTGGTATGGGATGTGGGCCACCAGGCTTACGGGCATAAAATACTTACCGGTCGCCGCGACATCTTCCCCACCAACCGCAAATACAAGGGCCTGAGCGGCTTTCCCAAGCGGAGTGAGAGCGAGTACGACACCTTTGGCGTAGGACACTCCTCCACCTCCATCTCCGCAGCCCTGGGCATGGCCCTGGCAGCCAAATACCAGGGGGAAGACCGGAAGAGCGTGGCTATTATTGGCGATGGCGCTATGACGGCCGGCATGGCCTTTGAAGCCATGAACCATGCCGGTGTAAGTGATGCCGACATGCTCATCATCCTCAACGACAACTGCATGAGCATTGACCCCAACGTGGGGGCACTCAAGGAATACCTCACCGATATCACCCTCAGCCCCACCTACAACAAGCTGAAGGACGATGTGTGGAACGCCATTGGCAAGCTGCCGGTGGGCAAAAACTTCACCCGCGCCATGGCCCATAAAGTGGCCGAAGGCATCAAGGGCGCCATCAGCAGCAGCGCCAACCTTTTTGAAGCCCTGAAACTCCGCTACTTTGGTCCTATCGACGGCCACAATATCACCAAGCTGGTGGATACGCTCGAAGACCTTAAAAAGATACCCGGACCCAAGATCCTCCACATCCTCACCGTGAAGGGCAAGGGCTACGCGCTGGCCGAGCAGGACCAGACCAAATGGCATGCCCCTGGCCTTTTCGATAAGGTGACCGGCGAGATCGTGAAGAAAAAATTTGACACCCCTCAACCACCCAAATACCAGGATGTATTTGGCCACACCATCATTGAACTGGCCGAAATGAACCCCAAAGTATGGGGTGTTACCCCGGCCATGCCCAGCGGCTCCTCCCTCAAATTCATGATGGAAAAGATGCCTGAACGCGCCATTGATGTGGGCATCTGCGAACAGCATGCTGCCACGGTAAGCGCCGGCCTGGCCACCCAGGGCATGCGGGTGTTCTGCAATATCTACAGCAGCTTCATGCAACGGGCCTACGACCAGGTGGTACATGATATTGCCATCCAGAAGCTGCCCGTAACACTCTGCCTGGACCGCGCCGGGCTGGTGGGCGAAGACGGCCCTACGCACCATGGCGCCTACGATATCCCCTATTTCCGCTGCATCCCCAACATGATCATCAGCGCCCCTATGAATGAGCAGGAACTGCGCAACCTCATGTATACCTCGCAGCTGGAAAGCACCACCCTGCCCTTTGTGATCCGCTACCCGCGCGGCGAAGGCGTGATGCCCGAGTGGCGCACCCCCCTGGAAGCGGTTGAAATTGGCAAGGGACGCAAACTGCGCGATGGCGAAGAGATTGCCATCCTCAGTTTTGGCCATCCCGGCAATTTTGCCAAAAGTGCCATCGTGGAGCTGAAGCAGTATGGCATCAACCCCGGACATTACGACCTCCGCTTTGTGAAGCCTCTGGACGAAGCCCTGCTGCACGAAGTGTTTGCCAAATACCGGAAAATAGTTACCGTGGAAGATGGTACCATCGTAGGTGGCTTTGGAAGCGCCATCCTCGAATTCATGGCCCAACACGGTTACCAGGCACAGGTGAAAATGCTGGGCATCCCCGACCGCATTGTGGAACATGGCAGCCCCAAAGAACTGCATGCAGAATGCGGTTACGACGCCAATGCCATTGCCGCCGCCGTAAAAGAGATGATGAAAGACCAGGTGCGTGTGAGCAGCACGCTGCTGCAGTAACCATGCGTAATAACTGAAGTTATTCATACCGAACCGCCGGCTCCGCGCCGGCGGTTTTTTTGTGCGCAGCACAGCATCCATTGCTGGCTGAACATCATATTCCGCTGCTGCCTGCCGTCTGTAAAACAATACCAGCGAAGCGCCTCACAACGGCATGCTAAATCCATTATGCCAGTATGGTATTTTTATAAATATTTCGTAACTTGTATACAGGCCATCGAGAAGGCCAAGCCGATGTAAGATTGAAGCGGAACATATGACGGATGCAGGATGAGATGTTGCCAGTAACACATCTCGAGCAACTCAATCATTCACCAATAAAACGATGTTATGAAACGGTTAGCATTCATCCTGCCCTTTATCGCTATGATATTGGCCGGATGTGAAAAATACGTAGCAGTGGCGCCGCTGCCTGTGGAAGACCGTCTGCAACACGGCGTTTGGTTTCTTACTAAAGTGGGCGTAGATGCCGACCTGAACGGCATTCTGGATGGGAATGAAGTGGCCATTGCCATCAATAAATATTACACGAACCGGGAAGACCCGGCCATGCAGCTAGTGGTTCGCAGCATGGTAGATGACACCTACAAATTTCTCTCCAACGGCACACTGGAAATTAATGAAAACGGCACCATAGCCAATGGTGAAATGCCGGACGACATCTTCCTTCCCCTGCCCATGAATGGTGGCCAAACCCTCTATGCCTGGAGCCTCAACGCCGAAAAGACTCAGTTGACCCTGACCATGGCAGAGGCAGGCATTGAAATGACCATGCAGATCATTGAACTCACAGACATGCAAATGCGGCTGGCTTTCACAGAGGAAGGGGTAAATAACCTGATGATCTTTGAACAATCGCCTTTCAAAGAATCATGGGATGAATAACGGCTTAGCCTGGGAAAGGGGCTGCCGGAATGCGGACAGGAAGGCAGGCGTAAGACTTTCTATGACATGTAATTCTCGTAACACCGCCGTCAGCAATGCCGGCGG
>JALOMZ010000083.1 GCA_025455205.1 Chitinophagaceae bacterium
TATGTCGGCATCTCCCATGCCGTTCATGGGCACCAGGTGGATATGCGCATGGGGTACTTCAAAGCCGATGGTGATGATGTTCACCCGGTCGCAGCCAAAAGCAGCGCGGATGGCATTGGCAATGGGCTTGCAGAAGGTGAGGTAGCCGTCGAGGTAATCGTCGGGCAGGTCAAACAGGCGGTCGGTTTCCATTTTGGGCACCACCAGGGTATGGCCTTCGGTGGCGGGGAAGATGTCGAGAAAGGCGTAAAATTTGTCGTTCTCGGCTATTTTGAAGGATGGGATCTCACCAGCGATGATCTTGCTGAAAATGGTCATGGTTACCTCCTGGAATCCCGGTTTGCAGGGGGGATTCTTTCTTCCATCAAAGTAAGGAAGGGCAGGCGATAAGGCCAAACAGCCGGAATGAAATAACAAGGCAGGCGCGGGGAGCGCCTGCCTTGGTGGTTAAGATCCGTTTATGGTTTTACACGCCAATATCTTCGATCTTGAATTTGAGGATACCGGTGGGCGCCTGCACTTCGGCGATATCGCCCACGGCCTTGCCAATAAGGCCTTTGCCAATGGGGGAAGTGGCGGAGATCTTGCCGGCTTTCAGGTCGGCTTCCTTCTCACCCACAATGGTGTATTCCATGGTCTTCTTGGTAGCCAGGTTGGTAATCTTCACCCGCGTGAGGATGCTCACCTTGCTGGTGTCGATGCTGTTGGTGTCGAGGATGCGGCTGTTGGCAATAGCAGCTTCCAGCGCCTTGATCTTCGCTTCCAGGATACCCTGGGCCTCCTTGGCAGCATCATATTCTGCATTTTCCTTCAGGTCTCCTTTCTCCCGGGCTTCGGCAATGGCGCGGCTGGCGGCCGGGCGCTCCACGGCCCGCATGTGCTGCAATTCAGCCTGCATTTTCTCAAAGGTTTCCTGGGTCACATAATTCACTGCACTCATTTGGCTCCTCCTGTGTTTTCTGAATAGGGGGTTGATTAAGACAGAAAAAAATAACAACGCCTCCACCATGGTGAAAGCGTTGCCATTGGGTCAAAAGTAGGAAAAAACAATTACGGGCAAAATTTCCGGGCAGGTTTTGCATTTTCTTGTTTCACCTGGTTCGGATGCAAAAAAAGCCTGCCGGGATGGTCTCGGCAGGCGTTAATGTATTGCGTATGGCTGTGCTGTCAGAGATGTTTCCGAATCTCTTCCACCAGTTCTGTACGGGTGATGGGGGTACCCTTAATCTTGTGGTAACCTTTGGCGTCAACCAGGTACTGGTCGCGGATGATCTTGATAAGCTGGCCGTTGTTGATCTCCGGGATCAGCACGGTTTCGTAGTTTCTGAGTATGTGGCCCAGGTTCCTGGGGAAGGGACGCACATAGCGCAGGTGGGCATGGGCAATCTCATGGCCTTCGGCCTGCAGGTCGGACACGGCGGTTTTGATGGCGCCATAGGTGCTGCCCCAGCCAAGTACCAGCACTTTGCCTTTTTCAGGGCCGCTGTCGAGCTGCTGCTCGGGAATATACTGGGCAATGCGGTCCACCTTCTCCTGGCGCAGTTTCACCATTAGCTCGTGGTTATCGGGCTCATAGTTTACGTTGCCGGTGATATTCTGCTTTTCCAGGCCACCAATGCGGTGTTCCAGTCCGGCGGTGCCGGGCACAGCCCAGGGGCGGGCCAGCTTTTCATCGCGCTGGTAGGGCAGGTATTTCTCTTCGCCGTCAGCCAGGGCGGTCTTGAAGTGCACCTCGATCTTCGGCAGGTCGTCGGCATTGGGGAATCGCCAGGGTTCTGCGCCGTTGGCGATATAGCCATCGCTGAGCAGGATCACCGGGGTCATATGCTGCAGGGCCAGGCGTGCTGCTTCCAGGGCTACTTCAAAGCAGTCGGAAGGCGTGCTGGCGCTGATCACGGGCATGGGGGCTTCGCCGTTGCGGCCATAGTAGGCTTGCAGCAGGTCGCTCTGCTCGGTTTTGGTGGGCAGGCCGGTGCTGGGGCCACCGCGCTGGATGTTCACGATCACCAGCGGTATTTCCATCATCATGGCCAGGCCCATGGCTTCCGTTTTGAGGGCCATGCCCGGGCCGCTGGTGGTGGTTACACCCAGGCTGCCGCCGTAGCTGGCGCCAATGGCGGTGGCAATGGCGGCAATCTCGTCCTCGGCCTGGAAGGTGCGCACGCCAAAGTTCTTGTGGCGGCTCAGCTCGTGCAGGATATCGCTGGCGGGCGTAATGGGATAGCTGCCCAGGAAAAGCGGCAGGCCGCACTGCTGGCTGGCAGCAATGAGGCCATAGGCCAGGGCCTGGTTGCCCATGATGCTGCGGTATACGCCGGGCTCCATTTTGGCCTTCTCCACCTTGATCTGGGTGGTGAAGGTTTCGGTGGTATCGCCATAGTTGTAACCGGCCTGCAGCACCTTGATATTGCTGTTGAGAATCTCGTCTTTCTTTCCAAACTTCTCCCGCAGGAAGCTGATGGTGCTGGCCATATCGCGGTCGAACATCCAGTACAGGAAGCCCAGCACAAACATGTTTTTGGCGCGGTCTTTTTCCTTGGTACCCATCGTGAATTCCTTGAGTGATTCACGGGTGAGCTTGGTAACGTCAATTTTGATGAGTTCGTAGCTGTCCAGGCTGCCGTCTTCCAGCGGGTTCACACCTTCGGGGTAGTTAGCCAGACGCAGGTTCTTGGCATCGAAGCCATCGGTATTGGCAATGATCTTGCCGCCGGGCTTCAGGGCCTTGATGTTTACCTTAAGGGCAGCGGCGTTCATAGCCACCAGCACATCGCAGAGATCACCGGGGGTGAACACGGGGTTGCTGCTGAAGCGCAGCTGGAATCCCGATACGCCGGGGAGGGTGCCCTGCGGGGCGCGGATCTCGGCCGGAAAGTCCGGGAAGGTGGCCAGGTCAATGCCCATGAGGGCCGTGTTGTTGGTGAACTGGCTGCCGGTAAGCTGCATGCCGTCGCCACTGTCGCCGGCAAATTTGATCACTACATCCTTCAATACGGTGGTAGCGGAGGCAGAAGTACTCATGTAATGGTAATAATGCGATGGTTGTTGAATGGTTACAAATGTAAGGGGGCGGGGCCAATGCAAAACAGGAGGAAAATCAGGGACCCAAAGATTCGCCGGGACCGAAAAATACCCAAAAGAGGGTATAGGCCTGCCGCGGAAGAAATGTCACATTTGAACCGGGTAAATGGAAAGGCCGGCTGTCCTCGGGCGGCTGGAGCGCTCACGCATGCGTCACCCCTCCATTCTCAATACCCCGCCTTTAGCGAATCTAACACCACACAAATGCCACCGCCTGTTTCGGGCGGTGGTTTTTTTCATGGGCAAAACGGGCTTCGCATTGACCGCCCCCGGATATTGGCTACATTAAGCCAATGAAAAACAAACTGCTATTGATGGCGCTGATGGCCATCCATCAACTGCTGGCGCAGGGGCCGGGAGATTCGGCATTTGACAGGTATTATTCCAAGGGATTGGAAAAGGTGAAGCAGTTGTACCGGTCGCGCGGACTGGAGCACGCTCCCTGTGCCGTAATTTCTTACGAAGGGGAGGCTGAAACCAAAGTACAAAACACCAGAAGTTGGGTGGAAGAGGAGGTGATGGAACATTTTGATGGTGGCCTGGGTATCCTGTTTTATGAAGTGGCCGACGCTCATCTTACTATTTGGCTGGTACGCAGGCGGGAAGGAACGGGCTCTTACCATTGGGTGCAAACCCGCACGCCGGTAACCGAAGCGCAGTTGGTCAATGCAGAATATGCGCTTCGCCAATCCCTGGGCGTGGAGGCCCTGAGTGTGGGCAGGGCTGCGGTTCCCACACAAAAGAACCGGTCGGTGATTCAGTCAAAAAAGGCGTTGCCGAAGTCAAACCTGGATGCGGCCATCAAGGAGGCCACCCAACTGCTGCTGCCTCCTGCCATTGCTGCGCATCTGTCAGGGCTGCAGCATGTATACATAGTGCCCGAGTTCAATATCGGACAATTCCCGTTTCATGTATTGAAGCCCTTCGGGAATGGGGGCTACCTGGTGGACAGCCTTTCCCATTCTTTTGTGCCGCATCTGTGCAAGTTCAGTGATTTCTGGATGCTCAGTACTGCGCGGCAGCGCAGGCTGGGCGTACCCCAGGCCTTGCGCAGCAGCCATCCTGTGATCATAGGCAACCCGGCATACAGCAAGGATGGCGGCTATGTATTACCGGATTTGCCTGGGGCGGGTGAAGAAGCGCAAGCCGTGGCTGCCGCCTTGCAGGCCCAGGCTGTTACAGGTAAGGATGCCAGCATAGATTACTTTGTGCGGCAGGCCGGTGAGGCCGACTTGCTGTACCTGGCCACCCATGGTTATTTTGACTTTGACCGCTTGCTGGATGGCAGTTTTTTGGCCTTTGCACCCGACAGTGCGCACCCGGATGGGCTGCTGACCGCCCGGTCTATCCAGGAAATGAAGCTTCCGGCAGAGATAGCGGTGTTGAGCGCCTGCCAAACCGGCTTTGGCAAGGTGTATGCCGGCGGCGCTATTGGTCTGGGCAGGGCATTCAATATTGCGGGTGTACCCTTCACTATTGTAAGCCTGTGGAGTGTGGATGATAAGGCAACGCAGGAATTGATGACCGGATTCATCCGCTTTTTGCGACGTCCCGAAAAGTTCTATCCGGCACAGCCACTGCGCCAGGCTGTGCTGCAACTGAAAAAGCAGTACAGCCACCCGGTTTATTGGGCACCATTTTCCGTTTTCGGATTTACGTACTGACGCAGGATGGATGACCCTTTCAGCTGGATGCAGCCTGTGTTGCCACAACAGCGCTGATGGTTTGCGTCAACAAGGCACAGGCCGCTTCCAGTTCCTGCTCTGTTATGATCAATGGTGGCGCCACCCGCAGGCAATGCGGGGCAAACAGGAACCAATCGGTTACCAACCCGGCCTGCACAGCTGCATGGCAGATGCGCTGACAGAGATCAGCGCTTTCAAATTCTACTGCCAGCAGTAATCCGCGTCCGTGAATATTTCTGATGGCCGGGTGCTGCAGGCACTGGCGAATAAGGGCTTCCTTTTCGGCCACGGCCGGCAGCAGGTGGTTGGCTGTCACCAGCTTTTGCAGCTCCTCCAGGGCGGCCCTGCCGGCAGCACAGCAAACCGGGTGGCCGGCAAAGGTGCTGATATGGCCCAGCACCGGCTGGTGGGTGAGCTGTTGCATGTGTTTATGCGAAGCAATGAAGGCACCCAGCGGGAGTCCGCCCCCCAGCGCCTTGCCCAGGAGCAGGATATCAGGCACCACACCATACTGCTCAAAGGCCCACATTGTGCCAGTTCGGCCAAAGCCAGTCTGTATCTCATCAAATACCAGCAGGGTGCCGGTGGCCGTGCATTTTTCCCGCAGGGCCTGCAGCCAGGCTTGTTCCGCCGGTTGGGCGCCCGCTTCGGCCTGTATTACCTCGGCCACCACACAGGCGGTAGCTTCCGTGATGCTGTCGATGGCTTCCTGCGTATTGAAATCCAGGTGCAGTACATCGGGCAGCAGGGGCCGGTAGGCCTGGCGCCAGTATTCGCCACCCATGATGCTCAGGGCGCCCTGGGTGCTGCCGTGATAGGCATTGTTGAAGGCGATGATCTGGCTGCGGTTGGTGACGCGCTTGGCCAGCTTCATGGCACCCTCCGTAGCTTCGGCGCCGCTGTTGGTGAAGTATACGCAGTTGAGTGAGGGAGGCAATAATTCCGAAAGTCTTTTTGCATACTGCACCTGCGGCGTTTCAATGATCTCGCCATACACCATCAGGTGCATGTAATCGTCAACCTGCTGGTGGATGGCTTCCTTCACCCTTTCATTGCCATGACCGATGTTCATCACACTGAAGCCGCTGATCAGGTCCACATAGGCTTTGCCGTTGGCATCCCACATATGAATGCCCTGCGCCTTCACAATCTCCAGGCCAATGGGGGCCGGAGAGGTTTGGGCTACGTGCTGCAGAAAAAGTTGGCGGTTACTTAAGGCCATGTGCTGTAATTTGCCCTGCAAATCTTCAAATTCCCGCCCGAATCTGCGGGACAATTTCGAAAACCTGTTCCGCCAGCCGCGGAATGACAAATCTCCCCGATACTATGCCAGTGATCCTGCCGGTGAACAATATTTCCCCCCGCATGGGCCTCGACTGCTATATTGCGCCCAACGCCACCATCGCAGGCGATGTAACCATGGGCGACCAATGCTCCGTGTGGTTCAACGCCGTTATCCGGGGCGATGTGCATTATATCCGCATGGGCAACAAGGTGAATGTGCAGGATGGCGCCTGCATCCACTGCACCTACCTGAAGCATCCCACCAACATCGGCAACAACGTAAGCATTGGCCATCATGCCATTGTGCACGGTTGTACCATCCACGATGATGTGCTCATAGGCATGGGTGCCATTGTGATGGATGGCTGCGTGGTGGAGAGCAACAGCATCATTGCTGCCGGTGCCGTGGTGCTGGAGGGCACCCATGTACCGGCTGGCAGCATTTTTGCAGGAGTACCGGCAAAAAAGGTGAAGGATATCTCTCCCGAGCTCATCCACGGTGAAATAAACCGTATAGCCAACAACTATGTTATGTACAGCGGATGGTTCAAAGACCAGGATCCGGGCGCTTTCCACATCAGTTTGGGCGAACCGGTAAATTCCTGAACTTTAACCAGATAACCGACTTACTAACCAATCAACCGGAGCCTAATGAAGAAGTATATTGTATTGTGCGTGTGTGCGGGTTTCCTTCTCTCGTCGTGTGCCGGCAGCAAAAAGCGTGGCTGCGCCACCACCAGCAGCGGCATGGGTGCCGAAAGGGTGCTTTCCGGGGAAAAGCCGGAAAAGAAACAGAAATTCAAGGTAAAGGGCATGAACTGATGCCCCTCATTTAACCTTTCCATCTTGCTATGAAACGATTGACCTTCCTGCAGGGATCCGGCATGGCTATGGCCATGGCCATGGTTTCAGCATTGTCCTATGCCCAGAAGCCGGTTCAGGTGCGGCTGGCCACCGGCGTGGAGCTGTCATTGCCGGCGGCCGATGCGGGCAAGTCGCTCGACCGCATCCAGCGCCAGGCAGCCGCCGGCCATTACTATTGGGTGGGCCATACCGCCGACCGCGAAGCCTTTGCCCGCGCGGCTGGTCCGGCTGGTTCACTGCAGATTGAGGAGAAAATCGGCCCTGCCACCTACCTCATTCGGTCGCGCATAACGCCGCAGGCCGCCCGGCTGAAAGCCTGGGGTATTGATGCGGCCGACCTGCTGCTGCCGGAGCACAAGCTGGAAGCCCAGC